>JAKVCB010000083.1 GCA_022448345.1 Pirellulales bacterium | reverse complement strand
CTTCCCTCCCTGTTTTGAGTCCCACACCCTCCTCGAGCAACCTGCCTGGGGACTTGCCCCATGACTTGGATCTCGATATCGAGACTGGTGACACCGACGATTATTCTCGTGCGATGTTGAATGGATCTTTCCAAAACCCGACGTCCCCAACACGATGGGTCCATCAAGCATGGCCAAGCCCAACAGGGAAAAACGTCAACGAGATCCCACGACGGCACGTCCACTCCAACTTTACCATTGGTGGTGTGCCGACCGGTCCTATCCTGCCACACGGTCCACGGGTTGTTGCCTTGTCTGGAGTGCAGTACCGCGGGGGGCTGCAAGAGCGCGAGCTTGCTTTATCGCCCAGAAAGCCACGGCAGATTTTATGCGGACTACGTCGCTCTCGTCAGTTGCCAATGCATAGGACAACTTCTTCACTTCTGAAAGCATCAATAACCGTAATGAGCGGCCGCATGGAGCGTGGCTTGTTCAGTCTCAGTTAACCCCTCGATTTTGAGCGGGTCGAACGAGTGGTCGCGTGTCAGGTGGGTCCAGTAGGTCATTCTGTTGACCCGTACGTCAGGAACCTCGATTGTTTTCATCCAGATCCGCAATTCCTCTGCATGGAGGCTGCGGAGCCACTCGCTCGGTGGGCGTCCGTGGCGTGCCTTGCGGGCAGGATCAATGTCGCCCGGTTCAAGCTTGGTTTCTACCAGCAACTTGTTTTTTCGATTTTTGCGAGTTTTACGTTTGGGGATTTCTTTTTCAAACGATGCTGGCACTAGTTTGTCGTCGAGGTAACCGGTTTTTTTGGTGTAACGCTTACCGGTTTTTCGGTGGATGGGGGTCGTGCGCCCGGTCAGAACCCATTCGCCATCGACCAAGGTTTCTCTTTCATACCAACTCCACGTTTTGTTACCGGTGGCAGCCCAGTGTTCAGGTTTGTCGTTTGGCTCAACCTTGGTCAATGGATCGGTGTTCTGCATCGCAGCTGCCGCCAAGCGGTCAAGCGAATCGGCGCGTAATTTTTCGGCAAGACTGAAGAGACCAAAACCAATCCAAAAGGCAAATCGTCGACGTGTCATGAAGAAACTCACTTCCAAAACTGGTTTGTTATCAAGGGCAACTGCAGACCACTAGTGGCTTCAGGCAAGGGACATCGTACGACACTAGCCATAGTGAGCCCCTTCAACTTTAGGACCAGTTAGAGGCGGTACCAATCGATCCCGCGGGAAGAGCTGGATAACAAGGATCAATGACCCTCAGCAAAATCATTGTAATCCGGTCAACCGGAATTACCAGTCTCGCACAGGCGAAGTCCACGTCCTGCCAAGACCTAAAACAGACGATATTTCACGATTGCATAGATGGCCCACAGGCCATCGTACCAGCGAATCTTTTTGCCTTCAGCGAAGGTGCGACCCGTGTAAGAGATGGCAACCTCGTGGAAGCGAGGCTTTTTTTTGGCCAGCTTCACTGTAATCTCTGGTTCAAAACCAAACCGTTGTTCCTCGAGCGTGATCCCCTCCAGTAATTTTCGGTAAAATGCCTTGTAGCAGCATTCCATGTCGGTCAGTTTGAGCCCCGTGAAAATGTTTGAGATCTTTGTTACCGCCCAATTTCCCCAACGGTGGCGGCGGTAAGCTGCGTGCGAATTTTTGCATCCGGAAAATCGAGATCCATACACGACATCAGCACGATTTTCCAAAAGGGGCCTGAGCAGTTTTGGTAAATCAGCCGGATCATATTCGAGGTCTGCATCCTGGATGGCGACGATGGTACCGGTCGCATGAGCAAGTGCCGTGGCAATTGCAGCTCCTTTGCCACGATTTGTATTGTGGAATTCAACGTGGAGGGCTGGGTCGTGTGGCAACGCCTGAAGGAAATTTCTGGTGCCGTCCGTAGAGGCATCATCCACGACAATAATTTGGTGGATCGGGATTCCCGCAGATCGCACACGATCAAGAATCGTTGGCACGGTGTCCCGTTCATTGTAAACCGGGATAATAATCGTCACGGTCAGTGAGTCAGGTCCGGTTGCGTTTAGACTCATTTGAAGTTCAATGGAATAAAGCTGAATTTGGAGTGGCTGAGGATTTGTTGTGGGGCAGGTAACCGTTTGCCTGACAGAAAATCTGTGATTTGAGGATCGTTTAACAAAACGGGTTGGTGGATATTCGTAAGTACAATTACGGAGCGGAAGATGTGAATCACCAATATTTTTTTAGCGAACCTATGAGTCAGAAAAATTGCAGATGATCGTTGGTGGAGAATTGCAGCTGGGGGGTTTTACAAGCCGATGTTGAGCAACTGCAAATCAGCTGGGACGAATCGGCCATCTTTGCGGAGCAGTTCGCCGTCAAACCAGATCTCACCTCCTCCATAGTCTTCCCGTTGAATGAGTACTAAATCCCAATGGATGCGACTGCGATTGGAGTTGTCGGCTTCTTCGTAGGCTTGTCCGGGGGTGAGATGGAACGAGCCGCCAATCTTTTCGTCAAAGAGAGTATCAAGCATGGGGTGGATTACGCGATTGTTAGTACCAAGCGACCATTCACCACAATAGCGGGCGCCTGGGTCGGAATCGAGGATTGTATTGAGACGTTCGGTTTCGTTTGCAGTGGCTTTCGTGATTTTGCCGTCGTGAAACTCGAATTGGATATCGCTGAACGTTGTACCTTGGTACCGGGACCGGGTGTTAAACCGAATCGTACCATTAATACTCTCTTTCACAGGAGCGGTAAAAACCTCACCGTCCGGGATGTTCCTCAGGCCATAGCACGGGATGACGGGGATATCTTGGATCGAAAACTCAAGTTCTGTTCCAGGTGCGGTGATGCGGACACGGTTAGCAGCTTGCATCCGTTCAACCAGTGGTTTTTGAGCTTCGCGCATGGCACCATAATCAGCCGTGCAAACGTCGAAGTAGAAATCTTCAAATGCTTGTGTGCTCATGTCGGCAGCCTGGGCAAAAGCATCGGTTGGGTAGCGGAGCACGACCCAGTTGGTCTGGGGAACGCGTACTTCGCTGTGTACGGGTTGCCACCAGTGCTGCTGATAGAGATCCATTTGTTCCGGCAATACGTCGGTGAACTGGCTGCTGTTGGATGCTCCCCGAATTCCAATATAGGCGTCAACAGCTTCCATGCGGGCCCGCTCAAAACGGGCAGCCAGCTGCATGGATTGAGGAGTTGCTGAACGGTAGAGCGAACGAAGCACGGTGTTGCTTTTATGCGTAACCAACGGAATCGCTTGTCGACTGGCTGCGCCCTCAACCAGTCGACAAATCAAGTCAGGATTCGGCAGGTCGAAAGCTTCGATCAAGATCTTTTGGCCGGAGCTGAGTTGGCAACTGTGGTCCAGGAGCAAGGTAGCCAGGTGGTCGATGCGGGGATCTTGCATGGGGAGGTTTCAAGGTGTTAGGTGGGAGGTTGGCGTAAATGTCGAAGGTCGGTACGACTTTAGCAAAAGTTTTTTAGGACGTGCCAGCAGTCTATTCCTCGCAGGCGGTTCATTTGGGGCATGATATCTTCACCGAGTAGGTTCGGCCTAGGGGCTTGCGGTGGGATAACGGGTATAATTTCCAAGGGACCTTCACTATTCTCAAGGGACCTTCACCATTCTCAAGTCGCTACAGCCAAAATGGAACGGATGCTATGTCGACAGAAACTCCAATTTCCTCTGATTCTCCCGAGGAGACATCATTTGCTGAAACTGCCCTGAAACTGGGGGGCAAAAGTGACGACGAAGCTCGCCGGACAGGTGCCATTGATAAAGCGGATGATCAGGTTGAAGCACTGTTTGCCCCGCAGTATCAGACGATCAGCAGTCCCGCGCACCGTGCAGTCTGGGACCGGGGCGTCCCTGCAGCAGAATTTGTGAGTGCGCCTGTCAAAACACCGGCGGATGTCCAGAAAGTGATGGATAGTTCGGTGGCGGTTGTTCAGCGTCATTGTCGTGAGCAGTCCCTCTTGGACGAGGCAGGTAAAATCACCAACGCGGCGCTTGAGGAACTAAGTGGGGCTGGCTATTGGGGCTTGCTGGTGGACAAAGAATATGGAGGTTCGGGCGCCCCGTTTTCCTCTTTTGCCCCGTTCTTGTCGCGAATGGCTATGGCAGATCCAACGGTCGCCGGACTGGCCTCGGTCCATGGGTGCATTGGTGCGGTTGATCCGGTACGAACTTTTGGCAACGCCGAGCAGAAACAGAAATTTCTTCCTGGCCTGGCAGACGGTTCCAGGCTTAGTGCTTTTGCCTTGACCGAACCTTGCGCGGGAAGTGATTTGACCCAACTCCGCACGACGGCCCGTCTTGAAGGAGATGAGTATGTGGTCAACGGCGAAAAGTTGTTTATTACGAATGTGGTGGGCGGAAGAACCATTGGACTGGTTTGTTTGGTTGACGAAAAGCCAGCCGTTCTCATTACCGACCTGCCCCAGCAGGAAAATGAACATTTTCAGTTTCGCAGCTACGGGCTTTGGGCACTCAAGCACACCTACAACCAGGGAATGATCTTTCGCGATTTTCGCGTCCCGGCTGAGAATTTGCTGACTCCAATTCGAGGAGATGGCTTGACCGTTGCCTATCATGGTTTGAATCTTGGCCGCATATCTCTTTGCGCAAATGCGGCAGGAGTTATGCGTGTCATGTTAGCGAGCATGATTCCGTGGACGAAGTTCCGGGTGACTTATAGTGAGCCAATTGCTCGTCGAGAACTTGTTCAACGTCGGCTGGCGGAACTGGCTGGCCTGATTGTTGCCTGTGACAGTCTGGTTGCCTGGTGTGCAGACTTGATCGATCGAGGCTATCGCGGTGAGATGGAATGTATCATCGCGAAAATATTTGGCAGTGAGGCACAAAAGCATGCTGCCATTGAGTATTTTATGAAGACTCACGGCGGCCGCTCTTTCCTGCATGGTCATTTATTCGGTGATCATGTCCATGAGTATCTTGCACCTTGCATCTATGAGGGGGAGGGAGAGATGCTAGGGATGGCGTTTTTTAAGTCGTTAGTCAAACACCACGGCAAGACCTATTTTGAGCCAGTAGGTAAGGCGCTACAAGCGGCAGGAATCAAGAAACCGAACCCGCTCAATCCAGCTCATGCAGTGATGCTTATGCGAGTTGCCAGACCATACATGATGTGGCTCACGGCGCGGAAGTTGTTGCCAACGGTTTCACCGCAGTTGCCAGGTATGACCAAGCCACTCAGAGAGCATGCCGAGTTTGCTTGCGATCGGCTCCAAAGAATGGCACTGGAAGTATCAGGGACAATGAGTAAATTCCAATTGTCGCTGGCAGATCGGCAATGCCGGATGGCTGAAATTTCGCAGCGGTGTCAGGACTTGATCACGGTTTTATGTACAAGTCTGTACGCAGCGCGGCAGCAGGATGAGATTGTCCGCGAGAGTGCAGATATTGCCTGTCAGTGCCTGATTCAAAAGTATACCGGTCGCCGCCCTTCGAACCGCTATTTTCGCCAGGTGACTGAACTTGGCCAGGCAATTGTCGAGGGCCAATTCAAAAGTATTGCCGGGGTCCATCCTGATGAAATCTTGATGCATTACGAGACATCGTAAACTTCTGGTCTGGGAATACCCAAGACTCAGGGATTAACCGCCCATCTGTAGCGTCCTGCTTTTTTCCATGGCATCTTCAGCCAGGCGAATGTATTCCATATTGTTTGTGCCTGCGTAGGCACGCTGGTACGTCACGCTCATCGCCGTGTAGCTAAAGGGATCATCCGGTTGAAGCGCACACACTTTTTGGGCATGCGCAATTGCCTCATCGTGTTGGCCAAGTTTTTGTAGAACCACGGCTAGTGCCGAATAGGACAACGCATATTCCGGGTCGACTTCAATCGATTCCTTGAACTTTGAAACGGCTTCTTCGAGTTGGCCTTCGTTTTTGAGCTGATCGGCTTCGTCGTACAACGTAACAGCGTCGGACATGCAAACTCTCCTTTGGAGTAAAAAAATAAGGTCGAAGGTGACCGGGGCAGTGACCCATTACCGGCCAGGGTGCTAGCAAGTGAGGCTGCGCGCGACCTGATGGTAGCATCCACCATAGAGCAAAAATGGTCCAGGGGTTGGTGTAACTGATTTGCTATCAACAGGTTACTAGCTGTGGTGATGATCGGGGAAGGGCCGGTTTTGTGGCTTCTCTGATAAGACCCTCAAAATCGGCACATCCGGCTAAAGCGGCTATCACATTTCAAGCCGATAAAGGTCGTTAGCCAATCTTCTCCGCGTGGCTTTGATAGCGTGGTGAGAAAAACATTGCCGTGGCATCGCGCCACCTAATTTCAAGGGTTAATCCTGTGTCAATTCATCCACTGGCTGTCGTCAGTTCTTCCGCCGAAATTGGTTCCCACGTAGAAATTGGCCCTTTTTCTGTCATTGAAGCTGGAGTGACTATTGCGGACGGGTGCTGTCTTAAAAGTCACGTTGTCATCGGTGCAGGGACTTCCCTGGGGCCTGAGAATCAAGTTTTTCAGGGCGCTATCCTGGGGGGCTTGCCACAGCATATGCAGATGCCGGAGTGCCCAGGTCGACTGACAATCGGCCGTGGCAATGTGTTTCGCGAGAACGTCACGGTGCATCGTTCACTTTACGAAGGCCGCCAGACAACCATTGGCGATGAATGCATGTTGATGGTCAATACCCATGTGGCCCACGACTGCCAGGTGGGGAGTGGCACTATTCTGACAAACAATGTCATGCTTGGTGGGCATGTGGAGGTTGGTGGGAAGGCTTTCCTGTCAGGTGGCACGGCCGTGCATCAATTCTGTCGTGTTGGTCGGCTGGCAATGGTGGGTGGTATGGCCCGAGTGAGACAAGATGTACCTCCGTTTGTTACGGTTGACGGTGGTTCAACAATGGTGGTTGGACTCAATCGAGTTGGACTCAAGCGGGCGGGATTCAATCCCACAGAACTGAAGCAGCTGAAGGATGCCTATCGGATCATTTATCGAGGTGGAATGGTATGGAATGAAATGCTCCTGCAACTGCAGCAACTTTTTGCTGCTGGACCCGCTACGGAGTTCGAACCTTTTTTCCGCGCGGGAAACCGTGGCTTTGTGCAAGAACGGCGCACTCCGCCAGGCGCTACGGTTCGCCTGGTTCGAGAAGAAGAAACTCGCGAATCCCAGGCCATTGCGTTACCAATGATCAACAAAATTGCGGGTTAATCTGATTTCGAAAATTGTAGCGCTCTAAACCAAGCCTGGACGGTCAATAGGTGGAATTTGGTAAGGCGCTTCTCCATAGGATGGCTTTCCATCGGTCCTTCTTCATCCGGCTTCGCGGTAGTGATTGGAGTAACCGTGGACCTCTTTTGACGGGGCTTCGTTACTGGGCGATTGCCGCCTGAGCTGCTGCAAGACGCGCAATCGGTACGCGGAAAGGGCTGCACGATACATAATCGAGCCCTACCTTGTGGCAGAACTGAATTGAGTCGGGGTCACCACCATGTTCGCCACAGATTCCACACTTAAGATCGCTTTTGACCGAGCGCCCTTTTTTGACCGCCATGTCGACCAACTGCCCCACGCCAGTGGTATCAAGCGACTGGAACGGATCACGGGGTAGAATTTCCTGGCCAAGGTAGTCGGGCAAGAAGGTGTTGATATCATCGCGACTGTAACCAAAGGTCATTTGAGTCAAGTCATTGGTACCAAAACTGAAAAACTCGGCCACCTGTCCGACTTCATCGGCGGTCAGAGCTGCTCGGGGAATCTCGATCATGGTTCCAACCAGGATGTTGAGCTTGCCACGATATTTTTTCCTGGCTTTAACTTCGTCCATGGTGTGACGGACTTGTTTTCCCAGGACTTCGAGTTCCTTGGCAGTGCCAATGAGTGGGATCATAATCTCGGCAACCGCCTTGATTTTTTTTTGTTTGCAGGAGATGACTGCTTCGGTGATTGCAGTGACTTGCATTTCGAGAATTTCCGGATAGGTCACTGCCAATCGACATCCCCGATGCCCCAGCATGGGATTCATTTCATGCAACTGGCTGACACGTGCTTTGATGGCTGTGGTCGAGATTCCCAACTCTTTGGCCATGGCTGCCTGGCTCTTGGATTCCTGAGGCAAGAATTCATGGAGGGGGGGATCAAGTAGGCGGATAGTAACAGGTAGCCCGTGCATCGCTTTGAAAATCCCGATGAAGTCCTTGCGCTGTAGCGGTAAGAGTTTTTTCAGCGCACTTCTGCGATCCTTTTCATTATCAGCCAGGATCATGGCACGCATGGCCTTGATTCGTTCACCTTCAAAGAACATGTGTTCAGTTCGGCAGAGCCCAATGCCTTGGGCGCCAAATTCACGTGCTCGTTTTGCATCACCCGGTGTGTCGGCGTTGGTACGAATTCGCAGCGAGCGGTATTTGTCAGCCCATTTCATGACTTTCGAAAAGTCCCCCGAGAGCGTGGGTTCGTGGGTTGGTACCTCGCCAGCCATGAGTTCACCCGTGGAACCATCGATCGACAGAGTGTGATTATGGGTGAAGGTTTTCCCACCCACTTTGAGCTTCCGTTTCTTTTCGTCGATTTCAAGGTCACCGGCACCGGCAACACAGCATTTGCCCCAGCCCCGGGCCACGACAGCGGCGTGACTGGTCATCCCACCAGTACTCGTGAGAATTCCTGCAGCGATGTGCATGCCATCGATGTCTTCCGGGTTTGTTTCCTTTCGAACCAGAAGTACCTTTTCCCCCTTGGCACTACGTTCCACCGCTTCGGCAGCCGTGAAGGCGGGTTTGCCAAAGGCGGCTCCGGGCGATGCCGGGAGACCAACGGTCAGTACCTCTGCCTTTTTCTTGCCTGCGGGGGAAAAACTGGGAAGCAATAGTTGCGTGAGATCACCGGCCGGGATTCGAAGAATGGCGGTCTTTTCATCGATCAAACCCTCTTTGACCAAATCGCAGGCAATTTTTACCGCAGCCGCGCCGGTTCGCTTGCCGTTGCGCGTTTGGAGCATGAAGAGCGTACCCTTTTCAATGGTGAACTCGATATCCTGGACATCTCGGTAATGATCTTCGAGGAGGTCCTTAATGCCCAGCAGTTGCTGATAGACCTGCTTATTCCAACGAGACATCTTTTCAACGGGCTGTGGCGTACGAATGCCAGCGACCACATCTTCGCCTTGCGCATTGATCAGGAATTCGCCATAGAACTTGTTTTGTCCGGTTGATGGATTCCGTGTGAATGCCACGCCCGTTCCAGAGTCATCTCCCATATTGCCAAACACCATGGACTGTACGTTAACGGCGGTTCCCAGTAGTCCTGTGATGTTTTCCACTTGGCGATATTTTAAGGCTCGAGGCTGCATCCAACTCCGAAACACCGCTTCAATAGCCAAGCCGAGTTGTTGAATTGGATCCTGCGGGAAGGGCTTGCCATAGTGTTTTCGATAGACTTTTTTATAAGCATCGCACAACTGAATCATGCCCTCCAGCGGCACTTCGGTATCGTTTTGCACCCCGTATTTTTTCTTGATCTTATCGAATGCAGCTTCAAAATGCTCGTGATCAACACCACATACCACATCCCCATACATGTTGATCAAACGTCGATATGCGTCGTAAGCAAATCTTTCGTTGCCAGTCGCGGTTGCCAGTCCAATAACCGATTGATCATTCAGGCCCAGGTTCAAAATAGTGTTCATCATTCCGGGCATGGAGACGGCTGCACCACTGCGGACCGAGACCAAAAGCGGCATCTCGGTATTTCCAAACTTCTTGCCCAGTTCTGATTCGAGGATCGCGACGTTTTGGCGTACCGCTTGCATCAAGCTGGCAGGTAACTTTCGGCCACTTTGGTAATAGAGATCACAAACTTTCGTGGTGATCGTAAACCCAGGAGGCACCGGCAGACCGATACTTGTCATCTCAGCCAGATTTGCACCTTTTCCACCCAGCAGTTGTTTTTGCGAGACATTCCCTTCACACTTGGATTGGCCGAAATAGTAAATCATTTTCGACAGTGCCTTCTGGGATGAGCCTTTCTTGCGAGATTTCTTGTTGGTTTGGCGATCGGCAGCGGGTATTTCGAAAACGGAAGAACTCATTATATGTTTCCTGTAGTTGGTTTTATGGTGTTGCGTGGCGGAAGCCGCGTTTGGTGGTCTTCTCTGTCCTTGGGAAGGCCTGCAGTTTGCAGGCCAAAAATAGAGATGATCATTGGACAGCGATTCGAAGATTAGGTCAATGTGGTTAACCTCGAATTGTTGTCAAATCCTGGATCTTGCTTTTCGCAGGCAGTTCGCCAAGAGGATTTCGGGGCTGAAAAACATGCCTAGTAAGAACGAATCATTTTTTCTGTAGCTTGGTGTCACAGGTCTATTGGGTAGTTTGATTTCGGGTTTAGAGGTGGCAATAGAAAGGGTGTTCTCGTCGTAGTCTGCCCACAGAGACTACTGGGCGACTGGGCAACTGGGCGACGGGAGGCCGCTTATGTCATGATAACTTTGGCGGAAGTCATGGGGGTGATGCGAGCTATGAAGAACCTACCTGGTAAACGATTGGCCATGCTCTTTGAGGGCGGATTGGTGGTGTTGGCAAGCGGCCTTGTCGTAGTCCTTGCCTGGTGGCCCGGATGGCATCTGTGGCAGTCAATCTGGCCCACCTGGCGATGCTTGCCAGCAGCAGTCCTGAGTGGAGTTCTGGCGACGGTACCGCTGGTTGGTGGTTACCTCTTGCTTGTCAGGCTGACCTGGGCCCCACTGGTGCGACTTCGCAGGGAGACGGTCCGTGTCGCCCATTTGCTCCTGGGCGATGCCAGCACCTGGGAGTTGGCAGTTGTTTCGGCACTGGCTGGAGTTGGTGAGGAGATGCTCTTTCGCGGTGTGATTCAGCCAGTGGCGGTTTGTCTCACCACACCTCTGATGGGTCTGCTTGTGGCAAGCCTGCTGTTTGGACTGGCCCACTGTTTGACGTGGCTCTATTTCAGCTTTGCCACCCTCATTGGGTTTTATTTCGGAGCCTTAGCCCTGCTTTGTGGGGAAATTGTGACTCCTGCAGTTGCCCACGGACTCTACGATTTCGTGGTCCTGGTTCACGTGTTGAAGTTGGCGCGCCGTCTTCCTACGTGACGATTGGGAAGACCACCTGGGAAGAAGTGGTTCGGGTAGCCGCGGTGTTTTAGGATTGCCAGCTATGGAACTCTGCGAAAAATGTTTCATAATCGCAGAAGTCAACTTGTGACTGCGTCTGGCAAGTCCTGTTTATTTTCTACACATACATAGATTCCTGTTTACGGAGATATCAATGACCCAATCAACGGTTCGTTTCGGCTTAGTCGGGTATGGGGCCTGGGGAAAGTTTCACGCAGACGCCATTGCCAAAACGGAAGGTGCGGAGTTGAGGGCCATTTCGGGACGTACGGAACAGACATGTCAGGCTGCGAGAGAAGCTTTTCCCGATGCCGATGTGTACGATGATTACCGGGAGTTAGTCCAGCGTGACGATCTTGACGTCGTGGACATTGTGGTTCCGAACCATGCCCATCACGAGATTGCATGCTCAGCATTGGAAGCGGGCAAGCACCTCTTACTCGAAAAGCCTATGGCTATCTCAGTCGGACAGTGCGATGACATTTTGCGGCTTGCGGAGCGCAATCAGCGGCTGGTAGCCATTGGCCACGAGTTGCGACTGTCGTCCCTGTGGGGTAAAGCAAGCGAACTCGTGGAGGAAGGTTTTGTAGGTCAGCCACAATACGTCCTGGTTGAGCTTTCGCGGAATCCTTATCGCGAAGGATCCTCCGGTTGGCGGTACGATATTGAGCAGGTCGGTAACTGGATCCTGGAAGAGCCTATTCATTTTTTCGATTTGGCACGATGGTACTTGCAGTCTTCTGGTCAACCGACCAGCGTCTATGCAACTGCGAATTCGCGACAAGAGGGGCATCCCGAGTTGCAGGATAACTTTAGCGCCATCGTTCATTTCGAGGGAGGTGCCTATGGCGTCGTTACGCAAACGCTGAGTGCTTTCGAGCACCACCAGACAGTCAAGATTACCGGTAGTCGTGGCGCAATCTGGTTGTCGTGGAGCGGTCCCAAGGATCGAACTCGGCATCCCACCTTTTTTCTCAAAGCGTTTGACGGTAATCAGGTGCGTGAAGTACCGATTGCCAGGACCGCAGGTGAACTTTTTGAATTAGAGGATCAGGTACAGATGATGGTCCGTGCGGTCCGTGATGGTGCTCCACTGGCCGCAACAGGCGAAGATGGGCGATGGTCCGTCGCACTCTGTTTGGCCGCGGCCGAATCGGTTGAAAAAGGTGTGCCGGTGGTGATTTAAGTGAGAGTCGATATTCCCGGTCGGGCTATGGGGGGGACTTCGACGACCACATCCCAATCGTAGTGGGGAAGCGAAACGTCCCCTGTCAGGTTCAATGCCTCTTCCCAGGTGATTTTCTTGCCGGTGTAACTGGCCAAACGCCCGAGAATCGCCAGCATGGTGCTCTTGGACATAGCGTCGCCGTCATTGATTGGCTTGCCGGCGCGAATGCTGGCGAACAGTTCATCCTGTTCAGCCTGATGCATCTGTCGCCCTTTAGGACCAGAATACTCCCAAGTGATATTGCCGTCGTGGTCCTGAATCAGCCCCTTTTCGACGTGACACACTCCCTTGGTGCCAATGACCTCGCAGGAGACATCATTCGAGCAGTCAGGTTGTTGGCGACAATGATGAAAATGCTTCAAGCCGTTGGCATGTTCAAAGATGACCGCATGATGATCAAAGATTGTCCCTAGTTCCTGCCCACTACGTGCTTGCATGCCGCCGAGGCTGACCGCTGAGAGAGGAGGTTCGTCGTGCATGGCCCAGGCCGCTTTATCCATACTGTGGATTGCTTGCTCAACAATGTGGTCTCCTGAGAGCCAGGTAAACCAGTACCAGTTGCGGAGTTGCCATTCCATGTCCCCCCAATGCGCTTCGCGTCGCATTGGCCATTCTTTGCCCGGCCGGGATGCGTTGTAGGCCGAGTGCATTGTGGTGATTTGGCCAATGGCTCCATTGTGAATTTGCTGCATTGCTGCGCGGGCAACCGTGTTATAACGCCAACACAATCCGGAAATGACAGACAGATCTTTTTGTCTGGCCTTGGCACACGCGGCCTGCACCTTTTTCACTCCAGCTGGATCTACGGCCACCGGCTTTTCCGCGAAGATATGGACTCCGGCATCGACGCTAGCCTGTAGATGCTGTGGACGAAAATGGGGCGGTGCAGCATGCAGCACGACATCGATGCCGCTGTCGAGGACTCCCTGGTAAGCATCGAAGCCAACAAAGCATCGCTCTTTTGGCACGTCAATGCGATCGGCAAGGTCGCCAGCGTGTCGGTTTAAGATTTTTAAGCACGATTCAATCTGATCAGGAAACACATCACCCAATGCCACCAGTTGGGTGTGGGGATCCGCCTTGAGCGCCTGAATCGCCGCACCCCGTCCACGTCCTCCGCACCCGATGAGGCCAACTTTTAGCGTGTCGGAATCTGCGGCGCGCGCTGTTTGCGCAAATTTGGAACCGAGTGCCAACTCTGCGGTCACAGCGGCAGTTGCCGTGCTTTTGATGAAGTTGCGTCGCGATGTGTGCTTGTCTTCATTGTGCGAATTATTTTTCGACATGGAAATCCCTCGTCGGGTTGCAGGACAGCTAGGGGCAAGTATCAGGAGAATCGATTTGAGTTATTGCTCACAGGGAAAAACGCACTCTATTCCTGGAATTCAACAGGCTATTTTCCCAACCCAATCGTGGGGGGCCGCGTCGTCATCAGGACCTGGTCCATGCGTTGAGAGATGTCGGCCAAACGCTGTCGGTCTCCGCCAGAAACCTCGGCAGTTGCCCAACCCGAAGTATAGCCGATGTCGGCCAATGCTGCTCGCACGGCGGGCCAGTCACAATCGCCATCACCAATTTTCACTTCAAACCCTTTCCAAAGGCCTTCATCTTTTTGCTTTTGACGACTGTATTCCTTGATGTCCAGTTTTACAATCCGCGGGCCAAGAATCCGGATCCACTGTTCGGGCCATCCATATCGGACCACGTTGCCGACGTCGAAGTAGACACCTACAGCCGGACTTTGGATTGCGTCGACAAAGCGAGCCATTTCCAGCGGACTCAGCAGGAAATTGTTCCACACATTTTCGACCAATAATTTGATCCCATGATGCTCAGCATACGGTGCTGCTGCCTGGATCCGCTGTTGCTGTTCGTGATAAACCGTATCGTATGGATGGTCCCCATCGACTTTACCGGCAACAACCAGCACGCTCGTTGCTCCGTAGAACTTGGCGTTGTCGATGGCGCTCTTCAGGTCAGGATTGGTACTGTTGAGAAATCCATGGACAACAACACCGGTTGCATCGATAGCTTTGCGGACTTCGTTTCGGTCGATCTTGGTCGTAACGTGTATCTCGGTTCCCTCAAAGCCGAGGTCGGCCAATAACTGGAATTTTCCCAGCACTGACAGATCTTCTTTAATCATATGATATTTGACAGCTTTTCGGATTCGCCCGTGTGTATTCGGTTGGACTGTACCGGCTGTGCAACTGGAGAATCGATTCGATAAACTTGCGATCATCGCCGAAGATGTGGCATGTTTCAGAAAATGTCGTCGCGAAACCGGATTCATGAGTTGCTCCTGCTAAACGGATATCTTCGCATGTTTTTGACTCGCTGCCACCAAGAGCACTGCATCCTGGGCAGGGTTACCTGTTCAACACACATCCCGGTTTGATACAGACGACCCAGCTGAATAAATTGTACACAACGGTCCGGTAATTCCAAGTTTAGGTGGGCAACTCGAATCGATAGAATCTCCACCAGGCGCCGGCATCGCCAGCCAAGATGGGAGCTGCACCACAAATCGCATGGTGGATTAATTGCTGACGGGGCGGAAATTCATAATTTCGACGTCGACGCCGGGCGAATAATGTGTGCAGGCAGGCTCTTCGCTGACCGGTTTGATTCCAGCCGCTTGGATCAAAGAATCTGAAACTTCAGTGACCTCAACTTTCTGAATAGGATAGGGGTGGTGGTGTACTTGGCCGCGCCACATCTGGCCGCGACGCTCGACAAACAGCAAATACCGTTCTAGCAAAAAGTGCTGAAGTGAGTCGGGCTGCGAGGGCTCGAGGGGGGTGCCGATCTGGTAACGGGCTGAAAACGCAGCCGGCTTTTGCGCACGTTGTACTTGATAAACATGCTGGTGTTCTCCCGTTTCGAATTTCATTTTTGCAAAGTGATACGGTAGCCCCCAGCCCATTCTTGCCCCCCAAACTGCGAGACGAGAATTCGCATCGAGCGACATGAAGTAGATGCCCGGTTCACCTCTGCAGTGGACATAAGTACGAACATTGGTTTCCAGAAAATTAAGCGCCGCGAACGCGGGCCATCGGCGGGTCCGGATATCTCGCATCGCAAAAGGCACTACTCCCATCAAGGATTTGCCTTCGTAAAGATCTAGCGAGAGGGAGGCGGGAACACAGGCTCTCAATTGGTCAGCAGGCACTTCCCAATGCAAAAACAGTAACGACCTCCAATTTTGAAATCCCAGCGGTTTCCCTGGAGGGCGGCGAGATGGAGCAAGTCGGTCCACGGATGATGGGTCCTCGAGTCAAGTCGTTCGTTTCAGGCAATCAGTGGGATTCAAGAATGGTCTACTAAGGTAAACCTATTTGCAACTCCATTGTGGAGCCTCGGTTCACGTCAGCTGAATATTGTCCGCCAAACGTGGGCGGCACTTGTGCCGCAGGTGCCTTGGTTAACATGGTTAGATCCTCGGTTTCTCTTAAGCTAAAGTAATTTTTGTCCTGCCAACAGCCAACCCCGCGCAAAGACGGCACCGACGATCGTTGCGTTCGTAGCCGCTGGCCAGATTTTTCCGACGCATCACAAAGGCGCGACAAATAGTATCAATTTTAGCTTTGATCCGCGAGGCTCTAATATCTCCCCCGGTGATTCGGGAGTGATGGTCAGGAGAAGCAGTTTGTCAAGTTTGGTAATGTCTACCTTCCCTCTCGGGAATCGACGTTGGTAGTGAGTTGTCGACCCGGCCATACAGCAAACGGAAAGTAACAGATTGGAATAATGAGTCGTGGCGAGGTCAGACCACAAAAAAAGCAGCCCATCCCACAATGGGCTGGGCTGCTTTCAATAGGAATGATCAGCTCTCTTCTTCCCTACGTAGGAAGGGAGGCTCAATGTCTGGTACTGCTCAGTTGCAGTCGCAGGGTGCCTCGCAACTCGGTTCTTCACAGTTGGCACACTTGCAGCAACGGCGGACACAGACGGGAACCTGCTTGCAAACGATCTTGGGTACGCAGCGAGTCACCGTGTAAGGGACCTTACGTGGGACACGCTTGTAGCATTTAATCGTCTTTTCATACGTCTCAGGAACGCAGACTTTGTAGCAGCAGGTCTTCGTGCGCTGCTCAGGGACCATTTTGCAAACCTTGTAAGTGCACGTGCGGGTCTCGGGAACCATTTTGCAGACTTTGTAACAGCAAGTCTTCGTGCGTTGCTCAGGGACCATTTTGCAGACCTTGTAGCAGCACGTGCGGGTCTCGGGAACCATTTTGCAGACTTTGTAGCAGCAAGTCTTCGTGCGTTGCTCAGGGACCATTTTGCAGACCTTGTAGCAGCACGTGCGGGTCTCGGGAACCATTTTGCAGACTTTGTAACAGCAAGTCTTCGTGCGTTGCTCAGGGACCATTTTGC
>JAKVCB010000082.1 GCA_022448345.1 Pirellulales bacterium | reverse complement strand
TCTTTTTTGCGGCGGTGGCGCCACGCAACTGGGTCACCAGTTTGTCGGTGTGATCGCCGTTGGTGCCTTTACCTTGATCGGTAGCCTGATTGTCTGGGGCATTCTCAAAGCCGTTGGCGGTATTCGTGTCAACGAATCCGAAGAGCACCGGGGCCTGGACCTTAGTGAAATGGGAATGGAGGCGTACGCCCCCGACAGTGTTTCGTAAGGCCGGGAGTTCCTGGGTAGCTCAGGCCCCTTTAATAAAAACCGCAGATGGGTCTTGAGCTGAAACGAATGAAACTACGCTTGGGCAGCTCGTTCTGGCAGATCGCCAAAACGGGCTGCCCTTTTTTGTCCAACATGGGCGCGGCAACAGGGATCACCCGTAACAACCCGTCAGTGGAGCCAACCATCTTGTCGCCCCCCGGGAACCCGTAAGTACATGACGCCCTCCGAACAACTACCCTCCTCCCTGACCAGCGAACAAGACAGGCACGCAATCCTGCAAACTCTGCATTCGTATCAGCAAGGATTTAGTGGATCACGGCCCGACATTGCCCAAAACGCATACCACAAACCGTGTTCGTTTGTGGATGAGCAGGAAGTCGTCCTGCTCAACACAAAGTTGGAAATTGAAAAGTTTTTGAAATCCGTTATCGATGGTTTGAAATCGCGGGGGTGGCACCACAGTCAATGGAAAGAGATCTATATCCATCCGATGGATTGTCAAAGGGCTATGGTTAGCACGTTGGCTGTGCGTTACAAAACGGGGGGTACCGAACTGGAACGCATTGGCGGAACCTATGTTTTTCGGAAAACCACAGCAGGCTGGAAAATTGCGATGGCCTTATCGCACCCTCCTGGCCGCGTGATTCGTCTGGGCGATCCCTACCCACTCAGCTAGGCAAGTGTTCGGCGATCAAATTTTCCTCGCTGAATCCAGCCTATGTTTTCGCCGCCTGCCGGTGGCCGCTCGGGATAGCCGCCCCTGCGAAACTTACTCAGCGTTTGGGATACGCCTGGACTTCTGTAATTCCCAAGATCCAAGTGCAATTAATCCACAGGCCGCCGCCAAAAAAACCAACCCGTTGGCCGTTCGGTAGGTCCAGCTTTCCCAGGGCCAGGGGAAGCGAAAAAAGGCCCAGTTGAGTCCAAAATAAACCAGGGTCATCACAATCAACGACCGGCCGAGAAAGCTGGCTGCCGGCCGCTGAGTTTGCTTCCGGTTGGCCGACCAAACCGCCAGGGCGGCCGCCAGGCTGACCGGAACCACCGCGTACCACAACCATCCCACAGGTGGGCTGGCAACGTCTTGACGATAAACAAGCTCGCGAACGGTTTTTCCGGCAATCGGAATCACCGCCAGGGGAAGAATCTGCAGATAGGGCCACCACCGTCCGCCGGCAATGGCGACCACCGGAATCACGACCATTGCCAATCCCAGGTCGTAAACTGCATCGACCTGGTCGATCGACAAAAATTCAACCGCCAACAGCAGCGGTAAATGGACCGCCAACAGTCCAATCTCAACCGCCAGTGGAAAACAAGCATCCTCCTCTACCGGTGGCGGGGCAATCCGTTTTCGGCCCAGCGACAACCCTAGCCCCAACACGCCACCCATCACTGCCCCAAAGACGGTTTCCATCATGTTCCACCAGTTGACCTGTAGTTGCGCCAGCCAGGTAGCCGCAAACATTTCCGGGTTCCAGGCACGAAAGGCCTGTAGCGACTGGCCTGCAGGAAACCCAAGTGCCCCTCCCAAAAATCCCCACAGAGCAAGATTGCGGGCAAGTCGATCGTGGCGGTACCCGCCGGCATACCCTCCCAGTGCGACGAGTGCCACCAACAACCCACCCCAAATTTCACGGCGCGGCTTGAGTACGGCGCCTGGTTCCCAGTGCCAGCTGTCGGAAAAGTAGAGCCAGGGGAGTTGTCGCTCTGCCGGATCAAACGGCGAGTTCAAAAACAGGACACCGTACAGCCACAGCCCCCACAAGCCCAGCATGACCAAAAGTATTTCCACAGGCCGATAGCGAATGGCGCTCAGTCCCATCCCCAAAAAGATTCCCGCAAACCCAATCCAAATCCCACCTTTGATCGCCAGTCCGAGCATTCCCCACCCGAGTGCGTCCCAGTGTCCAATCAGAGGACTGTCGTGGGTAAGTCCCACTGTTTGTCCGTACGTCATCGAACCACCAATTCCCATCGCGACCGTGCCCCAGGCAACGGCCCGGGCAACGGAGATCGACGGCAGGGGGGGGCAAAACAGCAGGGCCAAGGTCAGGCTCACCAGGACCCCGGCGATCATGGCCCCCGTTTCATGCCCGTACTGACCGCGGATGCCCCAGCCCAACCCACCGGCGAGCGCGGCAAAAAAAATGGCCTGCCACACAGGAGGGGAAGCAATGTCCCCCTTAAAAGCAGGCCTGTTTGAGTCGTGCATGCCTGACAATTCTGTCATGGGAATCGCTTTTCGCAGGGTCTGCTTTTCGCAGGGTCTATAGAGGCGGGGCAAAAACCTGTGTACGCTGCTAGGACTCCACCGGGCCAACCAAGGTGTGCAGGTCGCAACCGAACCACCGATCTGCCATGGGCTAAAAACGAAATCGCCAACGGGCTCGATGCAAACTACTTCATCGGAAACCAATATAACGTGATCCTCAAGCGACTCGAAGCCAGATCTGGCTTGAGAGTGCACCGAATCGATCCCTTCGCAGTCCAAAGTTTGTTTACAATGGTTCCGCTGCTCATTAAATTTCAAAAATCCTTTTGATTGAGTCTCCGGAAAATTTGCCGCTCTACCACAAGAAAAGTAGCACCATGAACATTTGTCTTGTCGGGTACGGGATGATTGCCGAACATCATGTGCGGGCGCTCCGCACGCTGGAGGATATCCATTTCCGTTGGCTCGTTGGCCGCCGCCCGGAACCGACTAGGGCCTTTGCCGATGAGTGGGAGTTTGAGCACCAGACGCTGGAACTGGCCGAAGCGCTGGCCGACGACACCGTAGATGCGGTGGTCATCACCAGCCCAAATGTCCTGCACGTGTCGCAAGCAACCGCTGCGCTCAACGCCGGAAAGCACGTCCTGCTGGAGATCCCGATTGCGATGGCCCTGGCCGACGCCCAGGGCCTGGCTGCATTGGCCCAGCAGGTTAATCGACGGCTCATGATTTGTCACTCGATGCGTTTTCTGCATGCATTCTTGTACATTCGTCGCCTGGTCGAAGAAGACCGCTTTCACATGACACAGTTCTTGGGCAATATTTTCATTCGGCGGCGAACCAACCTCACGGCAACCGGCAAGCCCCGTTCATGGACCGACAACATTTTATGGCACCACGGTGCCCACCTGACCGACCTGGCTATGTGGCTGGGCAATGCCTCTTCGGTAGAGCGCCTCTCGTACCATCCCGGCCCCAACTACCGCCAGCAAGGAACGGTGGACATGTCGCTCACTATGACCCTCCCCAGTGGCGCCATCGCCACCGTTGCGCAGTCTTACTTCACGCCAGGCTTTGGCACACAGGTGCTGGTGATTGGTCATGAAGAGACGTTTCTTTGGAAGAATGAAACCTTGTACGACTTCGAGGGCAAGGTTTTAGTACCCCGGCAATCCATTCTGGACCTGGTTGACCAGAATGCTGAGTTTGTCAAAGCGGTGCGCGAAAATCGCCCACCGGCGATCACGCCAGAGACCATCATGCCAACGATGCAGGTGCTCGCCCAGGCACAGTCCATTGCCGAGGCAGAGCCACCCCCTGTGTCGCACCCGCCAAAACTTTAAACGGTTCTCTCGGCGGTGCTTACCCGGCGAAACGGTATCCACGCGACTCTCGCCCGACACGACTGTTTTCTTATCTCCTTTTTGAAAAACAGGGGACAACGGCTCCTACCAAAACCTGATGGCGGAACCGACAAACGCCGATAATCTACCCTGGAGACCTGTCTCGAGAGTACAATAGATGGGTTCTTTTCCTTCAGGGATCATCGGCCAACTGCCCCATCAAAGATGTGAGTCCCATGATGACCTTCCGCGACCGACTTTTAGAAAGCCAAGATTTTATGATTGGCGTCGAGTTGGTTACAACGCGAGGGACGATGCAGGATACCAAGGCCCGCAGGACCCGCCGCCTCGCGTCGCAGTTGACCGATTACGAAAAGATTGATTGGGTATCGATTACCGACAACGCCGGCGGCAACCCGATGCTAAGCCCCATGGCCCTGGGGAAGAACATCCTCTATGCCGGCAAGGACGTGGTCATCCACTTGTCGTGCAAGGATTTTAATCGCCATGGCCTGGAAAGCACGGCGTGGCAACTGGCCAGCGAAGGGTTTTCCAACATCCTGGCCCTCAGCGGTGATTACCCATCAGGCGGGTACCGCGGAATCGCCAAGTCGGTGTTTGATATTGATTCGGTCGGCCTGTTGACACTTCTGGATGAAATGAACCGAGGTTTTGGTCGTCCCTCGGTGAGCCATCAAGGCGAGACAACGTCGCCGTCCTTAAAGCCAACCAACCTTCTTGCAGGCGCCGTAGCCACCAATTTCAAACGCCATGAGAATGAAGTCGTTCCACAATATCTGAAGATGGAAAAGAAACTCCAGGTAGGGGCCCGGTTCCTTATCGCACAAATCGGTTTCGATACTCGCAAAAGTCATGAAATGCTCACCTACCTGGCACAGCATGGATGGCCCCAAGTGCCCCTGATCGGCAATGTCTTTTTGCTCACGAAGCGAACGGCTGATTTCTTTCGCTCCCAGCGGATCCCAGGCGTGATCATCAGTGATCCGCTCTTTACATTGTGCGAACAACAGGCCAAAAGTCCGGATCAGGGACAGCAATTTTTCCGCGAGTTGGCAGCCCAACAAATGGCCTGTTTTCGGGGCATGGGTTTTCGCGGTGCTTACCTCGGTGGTGTTCACCAAATGGAAGAGATTCAAAGTATTCTTGACCTGGAAGCTTCCTATGCACCAGACGACTGGAAAGACTTTGCCCGCGAGATTTGCTACCCACAACCGGACGAATTTTATCTTTATGCCAGGGATCCGGGGACCGGACTGGCAGACCGCCAAAGACTTAATCCCGATTATGAGAAATCACGGAAACTGCGCAGGCCATCGAAAAACGTCACCTGGGGATATCGACTCAGTAAGTGGATCCACGAGGCGGTATTCACACCTGGCAAAAAGATCTTCCAGTGGGGAAAGGCCATCTATGGCTCGTCGCGAGATCCTACCCAGGGACCGTACGCATTGCGAATTGTGGAACATGCTTCAAAAGCAGCTTTATTTCGCTGCCAGGACTGTGGTGACTGTTCTTTGCCCGACATCGCGTACCTCTGCCCGGAATCGCAATGCGCCAAGAACCAGCGCAACGGGCCGTGCGGCGGCACGCGTAACGGCCTGTGCGAGGTCGACGATTTTGAGTGCATCTGGTCGCGTGCCTATGACCGTCTGAAATTCGAGGGTCGAGAACTGGCGATGCTCGACCATGCACCGGTGATCCAGGACGAATCGCTCCGGGGAACCTCCAGCTGGGGAAACACTTTTTTAGGTCGCGACCATCACAGCCAACCAATCCCGAAACACGACACAATCGCCACCGATACGACCATCGTGCAGCCTGCAGACCCTTCCTCTCCCATCAACCAGGACCTACCCACTGCAAACCCCCCCGCTACAAATCCAGCAACGGCGACACCCCCCACCAACAAGCCATCTCTCTGACCTGAAAAAATTCTATGGCCAAAAACTTCGCCCAGAACGGTCGCCCATTTCAATTGATTGGAGAGTTGATCAACAACTCCTTTGCGCGCGCCCGTCGAGCCTGGTCGGATCGCAACCTGGACGGTTACCAACATTTGGCCAGGCTGCAAACAGAATTAGGCGCATCGGCGCTGACGGTCAACCTCGACGGCACCCAAAAGTTACGCGTCCGCCCGGAGGAAATGGTTGAGTTTGTACCGGAGGTGGTTCCTGCTATCCAGGAAGTTTCTCCGTTGCCACTGGCTTTCGATAACCCGTGGATTGATTTTCATCGACACTGCCTCGAAGTGTATGACCCCACGCGGGGCGGACCGGCAATTTTCAACTCCCTGGCAGCGTCGCGGGATAATCTTGACGGCATGCTCGAATTAATTACTGAGTTCGACACACATGTGATCGTCATGGCCTCGGAAAAATTTGCCGATGGGGGCAGTGGACAGTGCTTTGCTCCGGAGGAAGTTTACCACTCCGCCAAAGAATTTGTCGAAATGCTGGCGACCAAGGCGGGACGTACGAATGATCAAATTATTATCGACCCGGGATTGGCTCCCATCAGCGCCGACACTTACGGCCTGGTCAACATGGGCTTGGATGCCATGCGACTGATTCGCGCTGATCCCGACCTGGAAGGTGTACACTTGTCGGTGGGGCTGACCAATTTTTCGTTCGGTGTCCCCCAACATATCCGCGAAGGGCTGGAAAATGCGTATATTACCCTTGCCGTTGAGGCCGGCCTGGATACCTTGTTGGGGAATCCTGAAAAAGAGCTCCACCTGCTGGACGCCGACGATCGGTACCTGACCGTGGTAAAACAGGCACTCCAGGAAGGGCGCCCTGCCGAGGGCGGTTCCCAGGAAGAAGCTGGATTTTGCCAATCGGCCCGTATCATGGATCTCTACCGTTGACCCTTCCTCAACGCCCGCTTGCCCGATTCACTTTGCCGAGAGCCACACGTTGGATAACGACCCCGAACTTTTCGACCCCTCAAAACTCGAAACGGCGTCGCACGAGGCGCCCGTCTGGGTTCACGTTGGAAGATTGTTTGACGGACACTCCAACTCATTGATTTCGCCCGCGCACCTGGTGTACGACGCCGTGAAAATTCGGTACGTGGGAGGCGATGATGCTTCTCCACCGGCCAACCTGCTGCGGCCTGGCCAAACGGAACCCGACGCCAAACTTCCTGAAATCACCGTACTACCAATGCTGATCGAGGCCCACGCCCATTTGTTTCTTGATGGCACACCAGTCGACTTTGAAGTTCGCCGAAAGTATCTCACCCTGTCACCCGAAGAACTCCTGGCTCAAGCACGCAATCGCTGGCCAGAGATTCTTGCAACCGGTGTTGGTACTGTCCGCGATGCGGGTGACAAAGATGGAGTAGGGCTCCGCCTGGCCGCCGAGTCTGCCGAGACGCGCGGACAGATTTCCACCACCGGTACGATCGACAGCCCCGGCGCCGCCATTCACCACCAAGGTCGCTACGCAAGTTTTATGGCCCGGCCGGTTGAGGAGTTCACCAGCCCGGCCGCATGCGTTGCCGATCGCGTCGCCAGAGGTGCCAATCGGATCAAGCTCATCGCAACCGGCATCATCAACTTCAAAGCTGGTCAAGTCACTGCCCCGCCACAAATGTCGGTGGACGAAGTCCGCGCCTTTGTCGAAGCAGCCAGGGAACATGGACTCCAATCGTTCGCCCACGCCTCGGGCACCGATGGAATTGAAAATGTTATCGAAGGGGGCGTCACGACGGTAGAACACGGTTTCTTTGTGAGCCGCCAGCAACTATCCAAATTGCGTGATCGTCAGATGGGCTGGGTACCTACCTTTGCCCCAGTCCAGGTACAAATTGACCGGGCCAGCGAACTTGGCTGGGACCAGTCCATTACGAGCAAACTGCGTCGCATTATTGAAGAACATTCTGAAAGTCTCCGACTCGCAAGCGAGATGGGGGTGACCATCATCGCCGGCAGCGACGCAGGGTCTTGTGGTGTCCCACATGGACTCGGGTTTCTGCGGGAGTTGGAGTTGATGCAACAGGCTGGCATGCCACCCGTTGAGGTCTTAAAAAGTGCCACCGGAACCAGCGCCGCGCTGCTCGATTTCTCCGAGCCCATTGGCCGTCTTGCTCCTGGTTGCCGGACACGGTTGATCTTTACCCGGCACGACCCAACCGTTGACGTAACCACGCTTGCCCGCGAAAAAACGATCCTGTTTGACGGCCAGGCAATTGCCGGTAGCCGACTTACGCCACAAACCGTGCCGACGGTCGATACTGCCGGGCAAGGCTAATTAACGTAAGTTCGTTGCCGGATTGAGGGACACCGGTTTGCTCAGCCCGTTTGGAATCCAGGCCTTTTTTCCAGCCGAGCGTCGAACCGACACGCATTGTCCACTCTGCCACTCCGACGGCGGCCGGACCGTCGATGCGATCTTTGGTTCCTCTACTGTTGTTCCTCGACGAATTTTGAAACCGTCCAATTATTGCCATCTTTGGTCAATGAGAGATTGGCGGTTATCGGAGCGATCTGGGCCACCTCGGATGTAACCTGATACACGTAGTGCGTTTCGGTGGGAGAGATTTTTTTTGTTTCGGGGCGCGTGATTTGCACGATTGGCTTGTCCTGAACCGGTTCGGTAATTCCCTCCGATTCGATTTGTTGTGCCTCCGGACCCAGCTTTTCCTGGGCACTACCACTTGTAAATTGAACCGCTGCTGCCATGTCGTCAGCGATATAATAGGCCCGCATAAATTGATCGGCGACCGTTGCCGATCCATCGTCCGTGCCTGCCTGATTGCAAGCCGTCAACAAAATCGGCAACGTGAAAATCGTGGCGAGCAAGAAACGGAATGGGTAAACGCACATGCTATATTCTCTCCTGGGTTCGTCAGTTTTACAGGCTCGGTCTGATTATCCGCAGAGCGGCTGCTCCCGATGGTCCGGGCTTAAAATCAAGTGCGCTCGTCCGGACATCCTGGCACTAACTCGAAGCAGCAGGCCCACATGCCAACCGCTACGACTTCGACGATGCTAGAGAGATGTCAGGCGGGGGAACGCACACATGTACAAAACCACCGAGTTCCCTGGGAATCGATCGTCTTTCCGGGTCCGCGGTTTCGCCGGTTGCCGTCGGAAAGGGGTCTCAGGTTTCCCCGGGCGTCGCCCAATTTACCACGTACTGTGACCGTCGGCCAGTCTGGGGAAAGCCAGGCCTATCGTCGCATCAACCCCAGTGTCTTGGCACTCACGAAAACCACCATGGAAATTCGAACAGAACCCGCTTCTCTACGTAAAATAAAGAGCGCTTCCAGCCTATATACAAATCGCCACCCTGGCGATGTAGCCATTTTGATTGGCGTGGCGGGACGGCGTTTCTTTCAATTACCATGTACCCATAGGGGCTCGTCGTCATACGCCGACAACGAAACATCTAACCAAATCTCTGCCTGTTGAGTGATGCTGGAAAGGCCGTAATCCCATGCGTAACCTTCTAAATCATCAGACCATTCACCGGCCATCTGAACAGCGGTTAGACGCAACTTATCGCTCCGGCCTGATCGCGGCCGAGAAAAAGCCATTTCTGATCGACTTGACCCAGTCGTCTGGTCCTTTCCTGGCAATCGAACAAGGCAATTTGATTTGCGACGGTGCCTCGCAGATCGCTTCGCTGGGCCTTGGTCTGAACGCCAGCGCCTTGTTTGGTGCTGCCGAGCACCTGGAAAGCTGGATCAACGATACCGAGTCCGACAACTTTTCGGCAATCCGCCAGGCTTACCAGCAGTTGCTACAGCGGCAACTGGGAAGCGACCGGTTTTCTGCCCACTTTTGTGGTTCCGGCGCCGAGGGAATTGAAACCGCCTTGGCGCATTGCTTCACGCATCGTTCGAATCCGAAAGCCCGCAAGGTCCTGGCATTTGAAGGTTCGTTTCATGGACGGATGATGGTAGCTCTCGCCTCGACCTGGAACCGAGCCAAGCGAGAACCGTTCAGTTGGCCTGGCCACGAATCGGTCTTTGCGCCGTACCCGGAAATGGACACTTCCGATATTGGTGCGCCTTCGGCACCTGCTGGCTGGGTTCGCCTCTGGTCCGAGTTGTCGGCACCGGACTTTGAAGAAGCCTTACTGCATGCTCGTGCTGAAGCAGACGGGTTACTAGGCGCAGAAATCGATTCACTCCTGGCAGTTCGCAAGCATCTTGAAAGTGGCGATGTTTTCGCGATCCTCATCGAGCCGATGCAATGCGAGGGAGGTGACCGTTATTCCTCTGCCCGATTTCACCAGGGGCTGGCCTGCCTGGCAACGGCCCTGAATGTACCGCTGGTTTACGACGAAATCCAAACCGGCTTTGGCCTGGGAGGCGAGTTTTTTTGGCACCGGATGTTTGATCTCCGCCTGGCAAACCAGCAACCATTTTTTCCTGCCGCAGTCGTCTGCGCCAAAAAAGCACAAACGGGGCTCGTCTTGACCCTCGATTCGGCGCCCGCGGCGACCGGGCAATACAGTACTGCGTCGCTGATTCGTGGGTACATCCAGGCTTCGGTGATCCACCAGTTTCAAAAATCAATTACCCTGATCGAAGAAACAAACCGCCAGCAACTGGGCCAACTCCTCGAGGACTATGGCCAGGCGATCGGTCGGCCCCGGGTCCAAGGTCTTGCTTTCGCCTTTGACCTGACCAATCCCGAACTACTGCAACGCTTTGTAGGGCATCGCTTTGAGCATGGCCTGCTCTTTTATCCGGCCGGCGAAAAAACAGCCCGGTTCCGTATGAACCTTGGCTTTCAGGCTGAACATATCCTCCTGTTTTGGGCGCAGCTGCGGTCGGTCCTGAAGTCCGCCCTGAACGACGAGTCGCCATCCCCAGCCGAGATCACGGTTCGCCCACGCGACACCACAAATTCTTATGCATTCCATGAGTTGCTCCTTGATCAGAAACTCGACCGGCTGAAAGGTGATGTAGCACCTGGCAAAGACGCAACCACCGAGTTCCTAGGGAGGCAACTGGAACGCTCGTTGCCTGAGACCAACCTCGAGATTGTCGTGCTAAACGAGGCCAACTATGGCGACTTTCGCGCTAAAATCCTCCAACTTCAAACCGAGGTCTACGAACCGGCCCGCCAGTCTTCGGCTGCCGAGTTTGATGCGCTCTTTGCGACGGAAAACCCACTTTCTATTTTGCTCCTTCAGGACCATCAAATCGTCGCGATGGCTTTCGGAGGTCCACTTGAGATTTTCCGAGACGTGCGAGGAGTGGAAACCGACCCTCATCTTCACGATCCAACCGTGGCCTACATGCTCGACCTGACCGTTGTCGAGCAATATCGTGGCCGCCTGGGGCGCGTGCTGAAACAGGCCCTCACGATATTGGCCCTGGAACGAGGCTATACCGCAATGCACGGTCGAAATCGCGACCGTTTGGCTGCCGGTATGTGGGCGATTAATTTGTCGCTGGGAAGTTACACAACCAAGTACCTTCCTGACGACTATCCCGACACCAAGCCATTCCGGGATTGCATCTATTACCGGTGCCCAACGGTGTGGTCCCAACCACCGATTAATCTTTCTGCGGGTATTGAAATGCCTTTGGGTATTTCGCACCTTGATGTGGACTTTGTCCACAACAACCTGTCCGCTCTGGTCAACAAGATCACGTTGTCGAATTTTGTGACCGAGCAATTTTTAGATCAGATTGATGAAGTCGCCAAAATCTTTCCCGCCGAACTTCGACACCTCTATACGGCAAATGGACTGTCGGAATGTATCGACAAAATCGCCAAGGTCCTTTGGCGACACCGTCAACCGCGCACCGGACTGTTGACCATCGAAGGTCACGAGTTTGGCAGCGGCAGCCTGTTGGCAAGATCTCTCTCGGGAATTGGCGATCCATTTTTCAAAGTCAATCGATTGCCAACACCGACCGGTCCCGAAGATCAGAAATTTTTTAATGCCCTCGAGAGTCGACTCCAGGAAGATGACTTGTTGGCGATGTTTGTTGAACCTTTGATGCGACAGTCGATGGGTCGCTTACCGCTACCAGTGCTGGAGCGGGTGGTTCAGTCATGCCGGGAATATGGCGTCCCGGTCGTCTTCAACGAGTCGGCAAGCCTGTTTTACCGCTACAGCGAGCAGTCGTTCACTGCCAGCGGGAATCCACAAATCCAACCCGACGCGGCAGTTGCCTATCTGGGCGGTCAGATGGCATTGGTCGCAACCACCAAGCATCTTTTCATCGACAAACCGCTCATGTTCATTAGCACCTGGGATGGAGATGCGTTTTCGCTGAGCCAATTCCACCGAGCCATGGCGACCGTGCAGGCCGATCCAAACACCTATTTCAGCACCATGGCAACATTTCACCAAAACCTTTCGCGGATCGTTCAACAAAATCCTCGCGCCGCAAGCGAACTAGAACGGGGGATCGGTTACTTGACCGGCACACTGCCCGAATCGATCGCTCCCTTTTTCCGTCAAGCCGGCAAATCCCGTTGGCGCAGTTGCCCCTCCTATTCAGAAATGTTGCGGTTCAACAAAACGACAGTTCTTTCCTGCTAAGCCTTACTTTCCTGCTCAGCCTATTCCATGACCGACCAGAATTTTCCCATCATCGAGTATCCCTCTGGCCAACCTCCCCTTGAGTGGGGACGGATGCATGGGGAATCATACCGACTCGGCATCCGGGAACTGGTCGAGATTCGGCTTGGTTTGATGCGTGAAAAGAATCCTGCCTTGTCTCCCGCGCACATTGAGTCCCTCGCCGGCGAACAATGGTCCGTTACCCAACACGTCGCCCCCGAATTGACCGATGAGCTAAAAGGTATTGCCGAAGGTTCGGGATTGTCGGCCGAACACATTGTGGTGCTCAACAACTACACCGATTTTCGCGACATCCAAATCCCCGACGAAGGGTGCTCGGCAGTTTTTGTCAATCAAGACTCTGGTCCCATTGCCGGACAAACCTGGGATATGCATGGCTCGGCCAAAAACTATGTCTGCTGCCTGAAGGTTCCGGTTGCCGAATCGGATGCTTCCTCGGTGCTCTTCACCCTTGTTGGCTGCGTTGGCATGATGGGGTATTCCCCCTTTGGCACCATGGTTGGTGTGAACAACATCAACACCAACGGGGCAACAGCCGGCGCCATGTGGCCAGCCGTTGTACGAAAAACCTTGTGCTTTCGGACCCACGAGGAAATGGCTCGACATTTGGCAACTGCACAAGTCACCTCCGGTCACAACTACCTGATTGCCTCAGAACAACAGGCTGAAATGTGGGAAGTCATGCCTGGTCTCAGCGAACGGGTTGATTTCCTGTCGACCGCCGAAGAAGGATATTTGTTTCACACCAATCATTGTTTAGGCGAACAGACGATACTGCGCGAGTACACGATGTCCCAGAATTCGACGTCGCACACCCGCTATGAATTACTCGAGCACAAACTTGTCAATGTCCGCACATTTGAGGATGTTTACGAATTACTCAACGACCACGAAAACTATCCCCGCTCCATTTGCTCCAACTATCAAGCCAATTCCCAGGATCCTTCAATCACCTGTGGTGGTGCGGTCGGGAACCTGACAACGGGGCGCGTCGAAATGTGGCGCGGCGATCCCGAATATGACGCAAACTTTAAACGACACGCGTTCCAACTCACCCCGGCATGAACCTGTCGCACAGAACCCACGAGCCACTATTTAAATCCTGGAAGATAGTCGGCGGACTTTCACTGGCAGGAATGGCGACCACGGATTTTGTAAATGTATGGTTTCAATGAGCTGAAGATGAACTGCAATGAATAAACAGCCATTTTATTTCACCTGGAGCCACCAATCGATTTCCGCGCCCTTTCCCGTTGAAAGCGCGGAACACGATGAATTTGTACTCGCCGACGGGCAACGCGTCTATGATTTTATCTCCACCAGTTTTCAAACGAACTTTGGACACAGCAACTCGATCATTCGCAAGCGACTTCGCAGCCAACTGGACCACATGCCGATCGCTTCACCAAAAGCGACCTTCGCGCTCAAAAGTGCTGTTTCCGAGCAATTGATCGATCGCTTGGGATTGCCTGGTGGAAAAATATTTTACACCGTCAGTGGATCCGAATCGGTCGAGAACGCGCTAAAAATGGCTCGGCAGTCGAGCGGGCGCACCATGATCCTGGCACGGCAAAAAAGTTATCACGGGGCCTCTCTGGGCGCCTTGTCGGTTACCGGTGATTGGCGCAACGCGTCCCACTTCACGGTCGATAACCACACTGTGCGGATCCCGGAACCGGCCGACGATCCCGATTTGAGCCAAACGAGGCAGATCGTTTTGGACACCGGGCCCGAAAAGATTGCCGCAGTGATTCTAGAACCGGTCAGTGGGACCAACGGGGTGGTCGTGCCGAGCCAGCGGTGGTTTGACCAGATTCAAGCGCTGTGCAAGGAATTCCAACTCCTGTTGATTGTCGACGAAGTCCTTTGTGGTTTTGGCCGAACGGGGCCCGATTTTGCGTTTCAGGAATTCGGCCTCCAACCCGATTTTGTATGTATGTCCAAGGGCATTTCAGGCGGGTACATACCCTTTGGAGCGGTTTGGACCGGGCCGCGTGTGGTCGATTTTTACGACCGTGCAATCATGGCCTGCGGGTTGACCAGTTATGCCCATCCGCTAGGCCTGGCCGCGCTCGATGGCGTGCTCGAACAGTTATCCGATCGCTCCTTTCAAAAAAACAAAACTGACCTGGAAGCTGTGTTTGAGCGCGCCATGAAAGATTTCGCATCCCTGAAACCAGTGAGCCATGTACGCTACCGCGGCTTGTTGGCAGCGATCGACATCGTCGACCGGGGTGCCCCAAGTTGGGAACAATGTTTCGAAAACGGTCTCCACCTTCACAGCAAGAACAATACGCTCATTTTAGCCCCCCCCTTGATCTCGCAACCAGCGCGGCTTGTAGCAGCGCTGGATCGTCTCAAATCTTTGTTTTCCGAAACCAGTATCGCAACCGGTTAGAATACAAATTATGTCTCACACTTCAAAAGTCTTTTCCGATGCCGAGGAAGCACTCTTCGATTTGACCGATGGTGTCACCTTGATGAGTGGCGGTTTTGGTCTGTGTGGGATTCCCGAAAACAGCATCTTAGAAATTGCCCGCTTGGGAAAGAAAAACATTCATGCCATTTCAAATAATATTGGCAATTCCGGACGTGGGCTGGCAATACTTTTGAAGAACGGTCAAATCTCTGAGGCGACCTGCTCCTACGTCGGTGGCAATCCCGATTTGGAAGAACAAATGCTATCTGGCAAGGTCCAAGTCAACTTGGTTCCGCAGGGAACATTCTCAGAACGGATCCGTGCCGCCGGCATGGGCATTCGCGCGTTTTATACGCCCACAGGGGCTGGCACCCTGGTGGCCGAAGGCAAGGAAGTGCGCCAATTCGATCGCCCCTGCCTGCTGGAGTTTCCTCTGAAAGCAGAATTTGCGATTATCAAAGCGGAAAAAGGCGACACCTATGGCAATCTCTGGTTCAAAGAGACCGCTCGCAACTTTTCACCACTGATGGCGATGGCTGCAAAAACTACGGTTGTTGAAGTTGAACAGTTGGTCGAACTGGGTGACATTCCCGGTGAAGATGTACATGTGCCAGGAATTTTTGTACACCGTATTTACCAAGGATCGAACTACCAAAACTCGATAGAGATTCCCGTCTACGCCGATGCTGATCAGTAATTCTCCCTATCCTTTGTCGAATCGACCAGATTGCTATGGCTCACCCTACTTTTGATACCCATACAGACGCATTTGAACATCGCCAGTTTCGGGATGATGAGTTCTGGCGACAAATACCTGCCTGGCGTGACGTCTCCCGCGACCAGTTCGGAGACCATCTCTGGCAGGGAAAAAATTCGGTGCGCAATTTGAAGCAGGTCCATGAAACGCTTGGCGATCGGATTGGTCAGGATTTACTTCAGGATATCGAGGCTGCCCTGCGTATTGCCCCGATGAATATTCGCATCACACCCTATGTATTGGCCCTGATCGACTGGGACAATCCGGTCGATGATCCGCTGCGCAAACAATTCCTGCCGATCGCGTCGCAAATGCTTCCAGATCATCCTTATTACCTCGCCGATTCTCTCAGCGAAGATGTGGATGCGCCGGTCCCGATGTTAACTCACCGCTATCCGGACAAGGTCTTGTTTCTGCCCCTCACCACTTGTCCCGTTTACTGCTCGTATTGCACCCGCAGCCGAATCATTGGTGGTTCTACCGAAACGGTGGACAAAGATACCTACGGAGCCAATACCGAGCGCTGGGAAGAAGCGTTTGAATATCTTCGCAACAATCCGCAGATCGAAGACGTAGTAATTTCGGGGGGGGATGCGTTCAACATGACTGCCCGACACGTTACCCACATTGGCGAGTCGCTTCTGGCAATTCCCCACATTCGGCGTTTGCGCTATGCAACCAAAGGAATTGCAATCCTGCCGATGAAAATTTTGCGAGACGAAAAATGGATGAAAGCTTTTCTCGACATTCACAAAAAAGGGCATGCGCAAGGCAAACAAGTCTATATTCATACCCATTTTTCATCGCCGCAAGAAATCACCCAGTGGAGCGCCGATGCCATGAAACGTCTGTTTGCCGAACACGTGATCGTTCGCAACCAGGCTGTACTGCAAGAGGGCGTGAATAATTGCGAGCATACGATGGTCCTGCTTACCAAGAAACTTTCCACCATGAACGTGGAGTCCTACTACGTCTACATTCACGACATGGTCCCTGGCTGTGAACATCTGCGGACAACCCTAAAAGATGGTGTGGAACTCGAGAAACGGGTGCGCGGCGTGACAGCTGGGTTTAACGTTCCTACGTTTGTTTGCGACGCCCCCGGTGGGGGTGGCAAACGGAACGTAGCCTCCTACGAATATTACGATGAGGAAAACGGTATCTCCGTGTGGAGGGCACCCAATGTGAAACCGGGCGAACTCTTCCTCTACTTCGATCCCATTCACCGACTCTCGGCAGAAGCCCAGCAGCGGTGGGCTGATCAAGCGAGCTGCGAAGCAATGATTCGCGATGCCGTCACAGCAGTTGACCCATCGCTGACCGAAGAACACCGCGAGAAGATCTCCAAACGCCTTGAAATTGGTGTCCACCAACTGAAATGAGCAAGCCACCAGGAACTGCCACTTGTGAACACTCCCTCATCACCTTCTGCCGGTTGGTCAAAACCCGAAATGGCGAACGAGATCGTCGCCATGCTGGCCGATGGCTGCAGC
>JAKVCB010000081.1 GCA_022448345.1 Pirellulales bacterium | reverse complement strand
CAATGGCGTCTTTTTTTACAAGAGCCGCATCGGCATCCACAACATTGTGGATGGAACTTCGCATACGCTGATGATCGGTGAACAGTCCGACTGGGGAATTCGTCCGGCGCATATCGTTCCCACCGCGTCGGATACTCAAGTCGATCTTCGCACGTCCGTGAGACCGGGCTATTGGGCTGGTACCCTTACCGGAACTGGAGCCCCTCAGAAATTTGAAGTTTTTAGTGGATGCAACTGTTCGGGGCAAGAAGGTGGTGGATCTTCGGTGACCGTCCGTTGGCCGATTAACACTAAAGTGCGTGTGAGCTTCGACGACGGCATGGGCCGCTATGCACACAACCGGCCGCTGCAGTCAGCGCATCCCGGTGGGATACTAGGGTTGCGCGGCGACGGAAGCGCGTTGTTTCTCAGAGAATCCATTGACCGTGCAACGCTAAACTGTCTTTGTATCCGCGATGATGGCGTTCCGTTTGATTACGGGATGTAGTCGGCCTGTTTTCTGCTCACTCGGAGGGCCGTTTGTGGGGTGAATAGAGAAACAGCCGCGATACCAGCCCGGCAGACATCTGGGCTGGTTGGTAGTTGGTGTGCAGCCGAATGGCCACGCTGTTTTTTTGGCCCGGCTTGATGGCGTTGCTGATGTCCATGTCGATGGAACTTGGGCGGATGTAGGCCTCGATATACGGGCGATGGCCCACGAACTGGCCGTTCACCCAGACCCACGCTTCGGTCTCGGCCGCCATGCAGTGGATTCTGGCCAGCTTGCCTGTGGCCTCACTGGGCACATCGACTTCGAGTCGATACCAGAGGACGCCCGTGTAGGGATGCCCCCTCTCGTCCAGGTGTTTCCCCTGGGCGAAAAATGGGCGGGTCGTGAGCGAGGTGTCCCAGTCGTGATCGTCAAATTCGGTCCGATACCAGCCTTCAAAGCGGCCATCGTCACGGGGGTCAATGCTGAACTTTGCCTTTTCCGGGAGCACGGCAATCATCTCTCCCTCGCTGCCGGTGGTCGCTGCCGCCATTTTCCGGTAGTAGTCGCGTCGCATTAAGGTCCCCCAGTAGTAATAACCGTGCGCCTGCCCGGGCTGCTTGTTTGGATCTGTGCTGATGTCAAAGTAAAAGCGGCTGAGTGCCATGGCCGGCTTGACCACTTCGTTCATCTGCTCTGCCTGCCTGGCTGCTTCTTCCCAATTGGCATCAAATTCAGCCCGTTCCATTGCCTTGTAGGCCACCAGGTAATTGAACGTCGCACGATCAGCCTGCACACGGGGTTCTGCCCACGGGTCACCCTTGGCAAGCGCTTCTGCCTCGCTTAAGTGAGAGGCCAACCGCTCGATGAGCTCTGGTGTGTAGACTAGCGACAGCATGTGGTCTTCGTTGCCGGACCAGATAGTCGCTTCGATGGCCTGTTCCATCTCATCCCAAAACCGAAATGCCGGCACTGCGGCTGGCCCATACCAGCGGGTAAAAAATTCGTCCATCAATGCCTGGGCATCCAGGTCGGCATCCCACATCATGCGTGCCCGCAGGTAAGTCGGAAAAATGCCCGACTCTCCCCGTACGGTGCGGCCCTCATCCCAAAAACCTGCGATGCCAAGATCCTTCAGCAGTGGCATTTCTTGCATGTGGCGACGAGCCAGGGGAACCGGTGGTGCTCCGCAACCGACAAGATTGAAGTAAATATAGTTGTACATGAAGACGTTGTCGTACATGCGGGTCCAATCTTTGAGCATGCTATGCTGCCGAAGCGCGGTCCAGCTGAGGGGATTGTCCATGGCATGGTACGTGTCTGCAAAAATCGGGGCATACATGATCCAAATCGTGGGGTCGGGGGTCACGCCAATCGGTGGGCTATCACGGTTGGCGTAGCCGTTGGTCGTGAGGAACTTGTCGGGAAATTCCTTGTGGACCTCTGCCGACACGCGCTGCACCCACAACATCCATTCTTCGGTGGTACTCAGGCCCTTGGGGTCGTTGAAGCGGCCGATGGTTGAAGGAAAGTTCAGGTGCAGTTTTTGGGTCTCCGGGCTGAAGTCGCGCGGCAAACCATCATCGGCACCAATGCCCCATGAGTTCGCATCGGGGTGGTTCCGGAAATACTCCTTAATAATCTCGGCGGCATACTGCACCGACTTTTCGCTGGAGAGGTTTGGCATGTGCGGATAAATATTTCCGGCAGCATCGCGGGCAAAAATACCGGCATATTCAGGATTGTCTTTCTCCGTGTCGGGGGGCAGCACCTTGCGGACAAAGCTGTCACCAGGCACGTCATTCATCGGGTCACGATTCATTCCGTTACGAATTTGCCAGCGATACTTGACCGGGCGGAGGTCGTTGGCATACCAGTGAGTCCACCACACGCGCATCTTAAAATCGGGAGCGCCCGTTTGTTGAAGGTCGTCGATTGCAATCGTTTCCTGCTGTGGTACGACTTCGCCAAAATCACCAGGCATGTACCAGCGGACCCCGAGGTGATGCAGAAAGAAGGAGACCGCGTACTCCGTTCCGTGGTAAGGCCCTTCGTCGTTACCGGCCAGGACCAGCGTGTTGCCATCGGTCACGATCGCGTAGCCTTCTTCTTCCCGTAAATTGGTAAGGCCAGAGGGAATTTTTTCGGCGTAGGGCGCGGTAAGCTTACTGCGACCCACCAGGATCCGCTTGCCTGCCGGCAAGGGACCGTTGTCGCCGACGATAGGAAGCCGGGCTCCCGAAATTTTTTCGAGATAAAGTTGCAGTTCGCGTGCTGCAACGGCCACCTTGTCAACCGGCGAGGTGGGGTTGGCTTTGTCGATCACGTTCTCAGGAACTGCTTCCACCGCATTTTCGGCAATCACAATCGTGGCGCGTGGCTGGCCACTCTCGACCAGTACCATTTCGGCAGCTGCCTGTGGCATGCCACCGGTGGAGACGGCAGCAGCGATTAACAATAGACAGAGGTTTCTAGCAGGGTGCATGGTGTACTTTCGTTTTTATGGAGTGGGATGCAAATTACCGACTGGATGATAGATGCCCGCCTTGCATGGTCCTGCTGGATTATATCACCTTGGATCAACGCTGTTTTTCATTTCTCCAGAAGGTATTAAAGCGGTCCGCAAGCCAAAGAGCGGGACCCGCAAAAATCGCCAACTCGGGCTGTGGATTCCGTTTGGGTACAGATGCGTTAGGTGAAAACCTGGCGCAGCGGTGGGAAGCATTCGCAGGGGAATTGTCGCGGAAGAGTCAGGCTTGATTTGCCAGATCCCTGGTTACTTAGGGAGACACCAGCGCGGTGACTTTCTGTTCGGAACTTCAAACCCAGCAGTCTCTGGCAAGGCAACACCACAGGTTTGCTTGGGCCAAGCACGCAAAAAATACCAGGTGTTTGTGGTTAAAAAATTGACAAACTGGGGGTTTTTATTTAGGCTCAAAGGTGGGTAATAAGGTAGGGCCCGGCGGCAGGACTAGTGCAGCTGCAGTAACAGACTGGGCTAGTGCAGCAACAGAACAGCGACAGACTAGAGTCGAACCTTGTCAGGAACAAAGAGACGTAGGAACAAAGAGACTAGGAACTCAGGTAGAGCCAATCAGACCGCAAAAGCCCATCCGTCAGGAGGGGTGATCTATCGGCCTGTGGCCATACCCAACAGGGCCCATGGGCGTACCCAACATCATGTCCCAATGCATGAAGCTTTCCTTGAACCTGGCGGTTTCTGCGCTGCTGTTTCTGTTGCCTGGGCCTGCTCGGGCAGACGTTGGCTTGAGCTTAAACCTGGTGTTCAACAATCCGGCCAGCCCATCGTCGGGCGGAACCTGGGAGCTTGCCGTGCTGAGCCCCGCCGGCGAGGGCGTCGCTGGAGTTCTGGCAGTCTTGGGGGGAATCGACGATCCCAGCGGCCAATTGACCGATCCTTCGGGCACACATGATCTGGTCGGCTCGAATCCCGCTTTTGTGGAGGAGTCAGCCGGCATTTATCAGGTTGCCTACGGCCAGGATTTCGTCGCTCCGGTACTCGGGGTTGGTGATCCAAACGGCCCGTTTGCAGCGACCGATCATCTGGGAGACCCGGCGTGGGATGGTCAGACGATCGTCACCACCGGGGGCACTTTCAGTGGCACTGCACCGCAGTGGGATCCATCTGGCGCACAGGCAGCTACGCAGGTCAATATTTTTACCGGCGGCGGCAGTGGGGCAGCGGCAGCTGCGGTGGCCACACCCGTTGTTCGTAGCAATCTTGGCGCCCCGGCCGACTTCAACATTGATGGCGCCGTCAACAATCAGGACTACCTGCGGTGGGTTTCGCAATTTGGCCAGACCTATGCTCTTTTTGCCGGTGCCGATGGCAATGGGGATGGGTTGGTTGGCGCGGCCGACTACACCGTCTGGCAGGATGGCCTGACCGGCTCCTCCAGTGTTGTGATAGGCGTGCCAGAACCGTCCACAGGAGCGCTGTTGGTGTTTGCCGGGCTCTGTGGGGCAGCCTTTGGGCGTTGCAAAAACCGGACCGGTCACCGAAGAGGCCGCCCGCGGCCCGGCCAGGAAGAGATAGACTGAAATGTCCCAGATGGAATCCTTGTCGACAATCCGCAAATGGCTGCCGAAAAAGGTGTGCCGCCGGAAGGTGCAGTTGTCGCCGGCTGTCGGCAGTCGCGCTGCGCTGGGACAGTTTGAAGTTCTCGAAGCCCGGCACATGCTCACCGCCAGTTTTTCTTCGTTTCAGGACTTCAACAGTGGTCCTGATGACTATGGTAGTGCTGCCACCTGGGGGGATGTGAACAACGATGGCTTTGTCGATGTGATGATCAATGACAGTATGTGGAAAAACAATGGCGGCACGAGCTTCACCTCGCTGGGTCATCCGGTCGGCAGGGGGGCCTTTGGAGATTACAACAACGACGGCAACCTGGATCACATATCGGCGGGCCCCAAGTATGTCTCACTTGGCAATGGCCTTGGGACATTCGCAGGTTCTTTCAACCTTCCCCCAACTCCCGGCAGCCCTACCGAAGCGGTTACCTGGTTCGATATGGAAAATGATGGCGACCTCGACCTGTTTATTGCCAACTACGGTGACACGTTGGGTCCCAGGTACGACACCATTTATCGCAATGACGGCAATGATACGTTCGTCCACTACTGGACGCAGTCTGGTGGCGCGACCAATAGCCGTGGTGTAACGCTGATTGACTACAACGAAGATGGCAACATGGATGTTTATGTGACCCGTTATCGGCTGGAGCCTAATGCGCTGTGGGAGAACAACGGTGCGGGTGGCTTTACCGATGTGGCCAGTGCAAAAAACGCACTAGGCGGTAATGGGCACGGAATCGGCTCGGCGGTTGGCGACTTTGACAACGATGGCCACCTCGATATTTTTGCGCTCAATTTTTCGCACCCGGGCAATCCTGGTTCCCAACTGCTCCGCAACACGGGGCCCAGTGGCAACTACCAGTTTGAAGTAAAAAGCACGTGGCAGTATGGCAACCCCAACTGGGTGGAGTCGACCGCCACGGCCGCCATCGGAGACGTCGATAACGATGGCGACCTGGACCTGTTTGTTTCGAATGTTTACGGGGAACCTGCCCGTCTTTATGAAAACCCAGGGCTGAACAGCGGCAGTGCCAGTTGGAACTTTACCAACGTTACCGGGGCCAGCGGGCTACCGAGCATAGGAGTCAATCTCCAGGCAGCTTTTGCCGACTTTGATCATGATGGTGATCTGGATCTGGTTGCCGATAACCAGATTTTCCAGAACAACACCAGCCAGGCCAGCTCCAACAACTGGCTACGGGTCAAACTGACCGGTGACGGGGTGCTGGCAAACACGACGGCCATTGGCGCAGTGGTGCGGGCCGACCTCGGGAGTGGCAAGATCCTCACGCGGATGGTCGAGGGCGCCACCGGTCGGGGGAACCAGAACGAACAGGTCCTGCACTTCGGGCTGGGCACCTACAGCGGTGCGGTGCCGCTGGAGATTACCTGGCCGGATGGCACGGTCGACGCGGTTAGTGCGTGGCCGAACGACCTGGCGGAGTTTACCTACGGCGGGTCCACCTACGATGGCCCGGTCGTGGACATTGGTGAAGTGGGCCAGGTGACCAACCTGACCCACTCAGAGCGGATGGTGGTGCTGTCGCGGACTTATGTGAACCCTGTGGTGTTCGTGCAGGCTGCCTCCAGCAACGAGTCGCAGCCGGCTGTGGTTCGCGTGACAGATGTCGAATCAAACAGTTTTAGGATGTCGCTCCAAGAGGCTGCCAACCTGGATGGTATCCACTCGGCCGAAACGGTTGCCTATGTGGTACTGGAGGCCGGCTCTCACGAACTGCCCGACGGAAGGCTGCTGGAGGTGGGCACGGTCGACACGTCGGCCACCGTCGGCAACCGGATGGGAAACAGCTGGGGATTCGTGAGCCTCGAGGCGCCCTTTTCGTCGACGCCGGTGGTGCTAAGCCAGATTCAGACCACCCACGGTTCGGAAGATTACCTCGCGACGCGGTACCTGTCGACATCCAAGTCGACGGTGATCCTTGCGATGGAGCCGGCCGAAAACGTAACCGGTCAGGTTGCCGAAGAGACGGTCGGATACCTGGCGATCGAACCGGGCCGAGGTGTATGGAATGAGATGCGTTACGAGGCGGGCCTGACACCCGACGCGGTGGGAAGTTCGGGCTACGATTTTTCGTATGCGACGCTCTTCCCGTCTGCCCCCCACCTGGTGACTTCCCTGGCGACCTACGACAACAGCGACAATGCGCACCTTCGTACCAGTAACCCGACCAGCGCCGGTGTGCGACTGAAAGTCGAAGAAGACACGACCTACGATTCGGAGACTTCCCACGGCAACGAGGAAGTGGCTTACCTGGCGATCGGGGGCGAGGCGATGCTCACGGCCAGGCCTCCCAAGTTCGAAATGGGGGAAGTGGGCCAGATCACCAACCTTACGCACTCGGTACAAACCGTTTCGCTCTCTGGGAGCTACCACCATCCGGTGGTAATTGCCCAACCGGCTTCCAGCAGCGAAGCGGAGCCAGCGGTGGTGCGGGTCCGTGACGTTGGTCCTGAGAGTTTTAAGATTTCGCTGGCAGAGCCGTCCAACCTGGACGGTATCCACTCGGGCGAGACGGTCACCTATGTGGTGCTGGAGGCAGGGACGTACCAGATGGAAAACGGCAGCTGGCTCGAGGCAGGCACGGTTGACACGGCAATGACCGTGGGCAATCGGCTGGGAAATTCCTGGGAGAGCGTGAGTTTTGACGCGGACTTTTCCACCACCCCGGTGGTCCTCAGCCAGCCGCAGACCACCCACGGCGGGTCGCTTGTTAAAACCCGCTCGCTCCTGACGACAAGTTCCCTGGTGCTGTTGGCCCTGGAGCAGGAAGAAGCGATGACGACCACGGCCACTGAGGAAACGGTCGGTTACCTGGCCATGGAGCCCGGTTCGGGCACATGGGGCGGCATGCGGTACGAAGCGGGGCTTACGCCAGACGCCGTTTCGCACAGTTTTTATGAGTATTCGTTCGGTGCTTTTTTTGAATCGGCGCCCAGCCTGCTGGCCTCGCTTGCCAGCTATGACAACAGTGACAACGGGCACGTTCGCTACGACGACTTGGCTGTCGGGAGTGTGCGTCTGAAGGTCGAAGAAGATACGACCTACGACTCCGAGACGAGTCACAGCACCGAGGAGGTGGCCTACCTGGCGATCGGGGGTACTGGCCGCTTGACTTCGATGACCGCTCCGCCAGATCCTCCTGCGGCCGATCCTGATTTTAACAGCGACACCGCGGTGGACCTGGCGGACCTGATGATCTGGCAACGTGGCTTTGGGCTTACCGGTCAGACTGGTAACAGCCAGGGCGATGCCGACGGCAGTGGTGCGGTCGACAGCGACGATCTGGACGTGTGGAAAGCTCAGTTCGCCGGCGGGTCTGCCACTGCGACAAGTTCGGTGGCGCCGGTTGCCGCCGGTCACGTGGTGGCCGTAAGTTCGCAGGTTCCTGCCGGGCAGTTCTCTGGCGGCTCCGGTCAAAATGCTGTCAGTCAAGATGCTGGCAGTCAAGATGCTGGCAGTCAAGATGCTTTGGCCGATGCGGCCGGCCTGATGCGAACCGGCAGTGGGGCTTCGGACCTTCAGGTTCGGGCCCAGCTAGAGGCGGGCCTGTTGGCACTGTTGGCCGGCTCTGCCACGTCGGCTGAGGGCGACCAGCCCGCCGGTCCGGTCGCGGGCCAGATTGACCAGGGCGAACCGGTTTCGGACGAACCGCTTGATGGCCTGTCAGTGGACTTGGCGTTTCAGGAGCAGGCAAACAGCAATAGCCCCCCAACAGGGAGCCTCACAGGCCATTAGTTAGTTCGGAGTGCCCTGAGATCCGGCGATCGAAAACGCCCAAAAACCAAAAAAGATGCAATAAAACAGCATTTTCTACCGTTTTAGGGCAACCATTTGTGGTGTAACGGTTCAAAATGGAATTTTTTAAAAAAACGTCAAAACGGTTGCATCTATAGGGCGCATCGAACATACTGACGTAGAGCCTCGGGGGGTGTCCCTCGGACTGCAGAGTAGAACGCTCAAGCAAACGCGGGAGACTGCTAATGTCTGTAGAGTTGGTGAAGTACTTGCAAAAAGGGCTGCTCTCGGTCTGTACTTCTAGTAGTACAGAGCGGTAGCAGCTTTTTTTGTGCGCTGTTTTTTGAAACAAACTTGTTTGGAACGATTTTGGTAGTCCTTTTTTAAATGGGAGACGACTAATGTTGATGGTTTTAAGAACTTCTTTGGTGGTGCTGGCTGTGGCCGTTGCACTGATTTCAGGGTCCGCTATTGCGGATTCAACTTGGACCGGCGGCGGCGATGGCGTGAGCTGGAGTGATGCCGCCAACTGGGACAGTGGCGTACCGGTCAATGGCTATGCCAACATTGGCAACACGGCAACCGATCGGGTGATTGTCATGGATCAGGTCGGCAACAAGGCGGCTGTTAATTGGACACAAACTGACGATGCGTCCAACACAATCAGGGTTGATACTGATTGGACACAATGCTGCTACAACGCGGCTTGGACTTGGGACAATTCCGGTGGCCGGATTGGGTATGACCTCAATGGCAACACGCTTGAGACCCTTGATGGGGGTGGCGCAAAATTCCTCAGGAATTTTGATTTAGAGGGTCCTGGAACCTGGCACGTTAACCGAAAGTTTGATTATGGAGCGGGCGCACAGATTGGCGCTGGCGTGACGGTTCGTAGCAGTTGGGCCGGTGGTAATTTCAGTGCTGGTGGAAACGAACCCTGGGATCCCACTGCCACGCTGTTGATTGACGACGGTGGCGGAAATGTCTGGACCGGTACCGGTACCATTGGCAACCTGAAGGTTAATGCTGGCAAAACTTATGGGAATAACGGGACTCTGAACGTTCAGAGTAACGCCACTTTTGAGGGTAACATGACCATGCATGGGGGCCTGACCCAGCAGTTTAGAGTTGCTGGGAATGTTAGTGTCCTCGGAGCTGGAGATTTGGGAAATCAGGGCAAGCTCATTCTTAACGGAGCAGCAGGGACTGTGCAGCAGCTTGACATTCAAAACCCAACAAAGATGGCGCTTCGCTTCGAAGGCGAATCCGGAGCTCAACTCCTGCATGACCTGGATTCGTCGCAAGCTGCGAATGTGAATCCCCATGAGTCGCTCATTACTGGTGGCTTCGGTAACATCGATTTGAATGGCCATGATGCCTCATTCAATCGGCTGGTCATGGTAGCTCCAGAGATCACCTGGGGTGTTAGCGGATCGGAGCAAAGCGTGATTAACATTGGCGCCGACGGAGCCCACTTTATCGCCTCCACGGACGTCACGATCAATAACCTGGGAGGAGTAGGAAATGGTTGGGCAGGTGGCGATTTGACCTTGTTCAATGTTGATGACGCAGCCACGGTTCAAGGTAGCTTCAGTCTCGGTACGCTCACTCTTCCCAATGGTTGGAGTAGCGATGGCATTGCTATCGAAGGCAAAAATGTGGTTTTGAAGAACGTAGGAGTTCCCGAACCCACTTCGCTCATGCTGCTGGCCGTTGGCCTGCTGGGTGCATGGATTCGCCGCCGTTAGGCCAGGCGAGAAGCACTTGATGTAATAGATTCAGCGGCGGCGGGTCCTACCGGGACCCGCCGCCGTTTTTTATGAAAACTACAAAACCTTACGGCTAAGCGGCAATCGTAGCCGTTCCTTAAGTCCTCGCCGTTCATTAAGTCCAGCCGGGCGGACCGGTGGAGTGTGACCGGACAGTTCTGCTTCCGGCCGGGACGGTTGGTTTTTGGCTTTCTGTCCTTGCCTGCCAATGTGGTTTTTCAAAGCCTTTGGTACAATCAGGGTTTCATTGCCAGTTCCTGGTAGGCCATCGATTTTATTCGGCAACCACCGTATCTATCAAAAGAATGGAATTTCCGGTGAGTTGATGGCGCCCTGTTCGCTGCACGTGCTGCTGATAGGATAGGGTGATGCCATACGCCATCGATAGATCCAAGGATTTTTTCATGAACCAATTGAAAGTGTTGACCATTAGCGCTCTTTCTGTGGGACTTTTTTTTGCGGCACCTTTTGCCATGGCCCAGGTGGACGAGGTTGTTCATCCGAATGTGATTGTGGCCGAAGGTGAAAAGTTTACGCCGCAGGATGAGGGGGGCTGGAAACGCCTGCGCCAGGATGACACCTGGGCCAGCCATAGCTATGGGGCGATGTGGGTCACCCACGGGGCGCTGCTTGGTGCGCCAGCAACCAGTGCCGGCTCGGTCGCGACGCAAACGGTCAACGTACCGGCCGCCGGTCAGTACCGCGTTTGGAGCAAGTACCAGTCGATGCCGTACTTCAGTTATCCCCACAAGGTTGAGGTGGTGCAGGACGGCAAGGTGGTCTTTTCGCACACGTATGGCAAGCCCGGCGCGCCGCGAATTTACAGTTTTTCGGGAGCCTACCAGATGAAACCAATCGGCGAGCTCTGGTGGCCGTGGGGCGTGGATCACGATGCGGCTGAGGCCCCGGAAGATTTGGTGAACCTGGAAGCGGGGCCTGCCGAGATCCGGCTGGTTTCCGTGAGAGGCCAAGTCGATGGCGAGAGCCGGGCCGAAGACACGATGGTCGATTTTGTTTTGCTTACGGATAATCCCACCGACGATTACCGGGGATATCGGCCCTACGAGGCAGCCAGTCCTTTTACCTGGGAGGCAGTCTCGGCCACAAAACTTTACTTGAGGTTCAAGAATACTACCGGAGAGGCCGCATCGCTTACCATCCATAAGCCGATTGGCCATTACCAGCCCGTTTACACCGATTGGAAAAAGCAGTTTTCCGAGACGGCCCCTGCTGGCCAGTGGAGCAAGTGGGCCAACATCGGACCGGAGATTAACCTTTTGCACGACGAAGGCCTGCGGCTGAGTGTGGAAGGGGCGGCTACAGTTCCCGTGCAGTTTGCGCTGGATGCTGAGGGTGACCAAATCGTGGGCGACGTCGAAGTTGTCAATGGCGAGGCGGTGATCATCCCGATGGAAATCACCTGGGACCCTGACGCGGTGGTCAAGACAACCGCACAGCACGCCCGAGAAGTTGTGGATGCGTGTCGTAACCAGTGGCGGACGGCCAACGGAGGGCAAAAACCACAACACCTTGCTTACTTTGGCGCAATGACTATCGACGAGGTCAAGGATGCGCTGGGCTACAACACCGAGTTGCCTGACGAGTATGAACACTTGCCGCTCCACGGCCGTTTTTGCCACACATGGACGGCCGACCAGGTAAGGCAGGCGGCCGACCTCATCCAGGACAAGGCGAGTCAGCGGGTGATCAGTTTTGGCGATGAGATTGGCATTGGAGAGGTGGATTACGAGTCTCCCGAGATCCAGGCAAAATTTACCCAGTGGCTCCAGCAAAAAGGAATTACGGCAAAAGATCTTGGCGAGAACCCCGCAGAAGCCCGACCTGTTAAAAATGGCCATCCGCGACTGGTCTGGTACTCGACCTTGTTCAACCAAGAGGAGCGGTTCGGCGAGTTTCGCCGCCGCACCGAATTAACCAAGCAACTCTTTGGCGACCAGGTGCTCACCGGTGCCAATTATTCTCCCCATCACCTGGCCCTTTGTTACGGTCCGGTTTACCAGTGGGTCGATATCTTCAAGCACCATGGCATGACCATGTTCTGGGGCGAGGATTACATCTTCAGCATTCCCGAGGTACCACAGATTCTCTCCTGGATGTTGGCCACGGCCCGCTGCGGGGTGAAATATCATGATCTGCCGATCCACTGGTATGTAATGCCGCATGGGCCGGGCCAGGAGCCTGAAATTTTGCGGCGCAACATGGTGTTTTGCATCGGAGCGGGTGCATCGCACATCGACAGTTTTTTGGTCGGCCCGATGGAGCAGACGACCGAAAACTACGTCGGGTGGGGGCGGCGCGAGAATTTAAGGGTGCTTCACGAGTCGATTTTCGACTCGGCCGAGGCCGAGTCGCTCCACGTGGGCGCAAAAATTCGGCCAGCGCGCGTAGCGATCGTGCTCTCAAAGGCCACCGATTACAACGAGTCGCAGCTCAATGTACCCAAGGCACTCGATCCGTTTGTGAGTCGTTGTGACAATGGGCCTGAGCAAATCAACCAGATCATCTGCCGTAAGGATCAGCAGATGCTTTACCTGGCGCTGCGGCATGCCCAGTTTGGTGTCGAACTGGTGACCGAGGATGACATTGTTGATCTTGATGTGCTGGACCGGTTTGACGTGGTTTATTTTGCCGGTGAGTGGATTGATCACCGTATCGTGCCGCTGCTGGATGCGTGGGTCGAGCAGGGTGGTGTTCTTTATGCCACCGCAGGGATTGGTCACCTCAATGAGTTTACCGAGCCTGCGCCGGAGATGCTCTCGCTGTTAGGGCTCAAAGAGGTTGAGACCCAAAAGAATCTCTATATGGTACGCACCTTGCTGGAATTGCCACTGGCCAAGCCAATCGACCAGATTCGCTGGGAAGCCGACGGTGGTGCCGGCCAGACCATCGATGCGGTCGGGATGCGGCAGCGACTTGTGCCGGACGGTGCGCGGGTGCTGGGCAGGTGGTCCGATGGCACCGCAGCCGTGACCGTCCGCAGGCACGGTCGGGGTAAGGCTTTTGCCGTGGGAACGCTGGCCGGCAACAGCTACATGAAATCGGCACTCCGCGAGCAGCCATTTTCCCGCGGTGGCCACAAAACCCTCTACCACCCTACAGACTTTGATCCAGAGGCGACCAGGCTTGTTCGTCTGGGTATTGACGCTGTGGACCTGGAGCGAGAGGTCGAGTGTTCCAACCCGTTTGTCGAGGCAAATCTGCTCGACAGCGAGCAGGGGACACTGCTGACGCTGGTCAACTGGAGCAACGACCCGCAGCTGAAAGATCTGACAGTGACGCTCAAGCTTCCCCACAAGCCCAGCCATGCCCGTTCGGTCGAGCAACAAAAAAACGTGCAGCTTGATTACGTAGACGGCGTGGCAACCGTGACTACCGATCTGACGGCTGCCGATTATATTCTGCTTCCGAGCGAGTAAGTGATCTGACAAGCCGAGTAAGTGATCTGACAAGCATTGGGTTACCGCCAGTTTTCAGCTGGCCAGAACTACGACTGTTTTTGGCTATCCTTAAGGGAAATAGTTTTGATGAACACCACATTCGGCCGTTGTCTTTTGTTCACGGTGACGTTTCTGCTTTGCCCGGACGTGTCGTGGTGCCGGCCTCAAAAGTCGGTTATCGACGTTGGCACCCGTTCACAACTGTTTCTAGATCGGGAACTGGTCTACGAGGCTGACGGCGTGAGCTTCACGATGCACCCGGCCGATAAATCCGCGGCAAACCCGGTCTTGATTGCAGATCAACCCTGTGAAGGTGGTGAGGTGAACCAGGGTGGCACGGTGATGTTTGACGCCGACGAGAAGCTTTTCAAGATGTGGTATCTCGGGTCGCCGAGCGAATATTTTGACCGCATTGTCACGTTTTATGCGACCAGCAAGGATGGAATTGATTGGGACAAGTCGCATCCTGGTACGATCAAGTCCAATAATGGCCAGCCGCACAATGCCGTGGCCGATGGGATTGGCCCCTGCGTGATGAAGGATCTTCGCGAGAAGGATGCCACGCGGCGCTACAAGATGGTTTACTACGACGTAGACCTGGGGTACTGCAGCATGGTCTCGCCTGACGGGATCCACTGGCAGGGTGTTTCGGAAACCATACTGCCGATTTCCTACGTGGATGACGTGATTACGGCCTGTTGGAGCGAGTCGCACCAGGTCTTTTTGGTCTTTGCAAAACAGGTGATGCCAGTGATGGGCCGCAGGCGCCGCGCGCTTTGGACAGCGACTTCACACGATTTTACGCACTGGTCGCGGGCAGTGCCGGCCCTGGTTTCGGACCGCCGTGACGACCTGGGGTCGCGGATCCGGGCTGCCAAGGTCAGGCCGCTTTTGAATTTTCCCGACAACACCAACGTGATGCGGACCGAATTTTACGGTGCAAGTGGCTACAGTGCCGAGAGTTGCCTGGTGGCCTTTCCCTGGGTGTTCACACCTACGGCGAATGTGCCCGGAAACCAGGAGGGTCCGATGGAAGTTCAACTGGCCGTGTCGCGCGACCTGGTCCATTTTGATCGTCCGTTCCGCACGCCGGCCATCGAAAATGGTAAGCCGGGAACGTGGGACGCCGGAATGGTCAGCAGTTACTGCTACGCTTTCGATTACCAGGACCAGGTGTGGCTTTACTACTGGGCCACCGGCGTCACGCATGGTTTCCCCGGTCCGGCCGAGGGTGCTGATTCCGGTCAGATCAAGTCCGAGGGAGGCATCGGGCTTGCCAGGTGGCCCAAGGACCGTTTTGTTTCTGTCGATGGTCCGGCTGGCGGGGCAACTTTGACCACGATGCCCATCCGGTTTGAGGGGAACCGGTTGGAGCTGAACGCCAGCGTCAAGCCGGGAGGCAAAATCAGGGTGGAACTGTTGGACATGGCTCTCAACCGCCTGGCAGCCTGGCCCCTTTCTGGGCCGGTTACCGGTGACAATCTTCGGCATGTCGTAGGATTTGAAAGTCAGGCAGATCTATCCACACTTGCCGGTAAGCCTGTGGTTCTCAGGTTTCACCTTGCGAATGCGGAGCTGTATGCGTTTGCATTTCGCAAGTGAGCACAGTTTGATGGACTGCAGAGTTTGTCGCTATAAGCCAACCGCCAGGTTGCGGCACGATTTTTCAGGCACATGATAGCGCGACTTTTTCTCCCAGGCAGCCTCTACCGACAAACGCCGACCAAACGGCGGTGGACGAGTGGCCTGGGCTTATTCAGAAACCATGCTGGTAGTCGAACCGGCATTTTCAGCCCATTGCTGGAAGTCGGCCGGCACGAGCGCGACGAGGTTGCCCAGCAGGAATTGGTGCGTGTAGCCGCACATTTGAGCACCCAATAGGCGTGAAGTCCCCGACGATTCTGTGCGGAACTCCATCAGGTAGGGCCGACCGGGAAACGCGATCTCCAGCAGGTCATATTCTGGCAGGAACAGGGAGTAGACATAATCGTTGCTGCACAATTCCAATTTGATATCGGTATTGGTTGGGAGGTGAAGATGTCGCTCGGTGAGAACGTCGTCGGCCGTGTCCAACATGCCATCCGGTCCGGGGTAGCAGATTTTCCAATGGAAATCATCACCGGTCATGCGTACATAAAGGGGCGTCTTCTTCTCTTTTTGTGACGGCTGCAGCTCCGGCTGGTTGACCACCGGATGTACCTCCTGGCTGCAACCCGCTGCGACAAGCAGGAACAGACACAGACTGCGCAGCAGCTTGCTGAGGATAGGGTCCATCAAGCGAGGTTACTCCTCCACGATTTTCAGAACTTGATTGGACTTGATCGGTCCCTCGATAACCTGCACGGTACCCGACGGCCAGGTCACCTTTAATTGGTCCACCTTTTCCGAACTGGCCAGCCCAAAGTAGAGTGGATACACGCTTTGCGAAAGGTAGCCTGACTGGCCATCGTAAACTTTGGTGTAAACCTGATCTCCTGTGGTCACCTGAACCTTGGCGCCCAGGCCGTTTTTGTTGGACTTGTTTCCTTCCAATTGCACCTTCAGGTACCGTAATTCTGGTTTTGTTTCGCTCAGGTTGCTGATGAGTACCATGGGCGGCGAATTAAAATCGTTGGTGACGATATCGAGATCTCCGTCATTGTCGAGATCAAACAGCACCGAAGAGCGTGAGCCAAGGGCTCCCCACACAACGAACTTTCCAGTACGTCCCTGACACAACGGATCCTCACGGTGACGCTCACTGTTGCAGTCGAGTTCAAACCAGGGAATCGCGTACTGGTTGTCACGACGGGGCTCGACACCAAGGATAAACTCGCTGTCCAGAAATCCCTTGCCAAGGTTGTTTAGCAGAACGGTGTTAACACCATAACGGAATGGAAAATTCATGCAGGAGGCGATAAATACGTCCTCAAAACCATCAGCGTTCAGATCGCCAACGCTCAGCCCCCAGGGCCAGTAATTCTCGGCACCCGTTTGCTCGGCAACCTCGGTAAATTTTCCACCGTCATTACGGAAAAATGCATTCCCCATGACATGATTTCCGTCGGTGTTGAGAAAACGGGGTGGAAATTTCTTCGGTATCCGGAACTTTTCTGCGTACCAGGCGCGTCTCAGTTGCAACAACTCGTCGAGCATGTCGGTATGCATATCGGTGACAAAAATATCCATGTCCTGGTCGTTGTCGTAGTCGAACGATTTGATTCCCATCGAACCCCAGGGAGTGGCCGGAAACAGTTCCCGACTTTTTCTGACGAATTGTTTTCCGCCGACATTCTCATAGTATTCGTCATGCCCTTGCATACTAAGCACATACAGGTCGGGCCATCCATCGGTGTTGACATCGATGGGGCTGGCGGCACCCGTCCAGGCAACATCGACCAGCCCAGTCTGCTCGGAAACATCCTTGAACTCGTTGTTGCCCATGTTGCGGTAGAGAATGCTTTGTTCCTGTCGGTCGGGGTAGAGGTGGCCTGAGAATGCGTCGACACGGCCTACATAGT
>JAKVCB010000080.1 GCA_022448345.1 Pirellulales bacterium | reverse complement strand
CAGCCCGGGCGAAAAGTCGCCAGCGGCTCGAAAAGCTTCAAACCAAACTGCAAGAGTTTAAGGACCTTTCCGGAAGCCCCGCGGAGTCCCCCAGTCGAGTTTCCCGTGATCGGCTTGTCGTCCTTGTGCGGGACCCCTACTGGCTTCACGCATGGTGGGAACTTTCCGAACGCAGTATCGAACGTACCCGATCTGCTTTGGGACAAAAGTGGCACCAGGCAAAACCGGCTTTGCAACTCTATCGAGTCGACGACGAGGGACTCGCTTCGTTCGAGCGGCAGATCTTGATCCACGGGGGGGTGAACAACTGGTACATCGACGTCAAGGATCCACCGGCCAGTTATCAGATGGAAATTGGTTATGCACTCGAATCGGAAAATTTTTACACCTTGGCCAAAAGCAATACGGTCTTAACCCCAACTCCGGGTAGCTGCCAAGTGATCGACGACAACTGGTCTGATATTGCAGAGAATGCCGATCGGATTTTTGCGATGAGTGGAGGTTATTCCCACCGGGGTGCCAATTCCGAACTTCAAGAACTTCTTGAAGAGCGACTCCACCGCCCAATGGGAACTCCGGTCGAAACTCGCTACGGCAACGGGGCAGCACGAATCCTGTTTCAGCCCGACGATCTACAATGTGCGATTGATGCCGAACTGGTGGTTTATGGTGCAACCGATCCCAAGGCACACCTGACGGTGCAAGGCGAACCTGTGCAAACGCGGTCCGACGGGACGTTTGTGGTCCGGCTTGCACTTCCTGAACGCCGGCAGGTCATCCCGGTGGTAGCCAGTTCCCCTGACGGGGCTGAGCAGCAGACGATCATCTTAGCGATTGAGAAAAATACCAAAGTCATGGAAACGATGCACCGGGATCCCAGTAATCCACCGGCCGCCAGGTAGCCGGTCGTCCCTGGGAAAGCCTTGCGCATCACGAAACAGGCCTTCGGCATGACAAAACCGAAAAAGGTCTCTACAATCAAAAGGGTTGCACATCCCATTGTCATCTCGTGACTTGGTTGTTCTCATTTGATGCCTGATCTTGCCGCCCAGTGTCAACAATTACTCGAGACGCTTCGCAGTTACCAAAGCTGTGCAGTCGCGTTTTCCGGCGGTGTCGACAGCGCGGTGGTTGCCAAGGCAGCCCAATTAGCCCTGGGCCGGCGGGCCGTGGCCGTCACCGGTGTCAGTCCAAGCCTGGCGTCTGGTGAATTGGAAGACGCGCGCCAGCTAGCCGATTTGATCGGCATCCGGCACATCGAATTGAAGACAGACGAAATCTCAAATCCGTCTTACGTCGCAAACGCTGGGGATCGTTGCTACCACTGCAAATCGGAACTTTATACGCAACTTGAAACCCAACTGGAGCGGCTCGACGTACGGGTGATCGTCAATGGAGCCAACGCCGACGATCAAGGCGATTACCGTCCAGGAATGCGCGCAGCAGGTGAGCATCATGCGAGAAGTCCGCTTATCGAGTGTGGCCTCACCAAAAAGCAAGTCCGCCAACTCGCTTTGAGTTGGAATTTACCGGTCGCAGACAAACCTGCCACCCCTTGCCTCTCGAGCCGGATTGCCTACGGAGAACAGGTTACGCCCAAACGACTTGAAATGGTGGATCGGGCTGAGCAATTCGTCCGGAAACTCGGCCTCCGCAATGTGCGGGTGCGGTACCACACCGGCGATCTGGCTCGCATTGAAGTCCCCGCGGAGGCAATTGCATCTTTGGCAGCCAAAGATGTCCGAGATCGACTAGCGGACGAACTGAAACAGCTGGGATTCAAGTTTATCACCCTTGACCTGGAAGGCTTTCGTTCGGGCAGCCTCAACGATATGGTTGCGGGCAAAACCTGGGTGCCTGTCGAGGCGCTCGCCGATTTTGGCTCGGCCTCAAAATAGTTCTGCATTCAGATTGGTTGTCCACCCGGGCCTCCTCTCGGCTTACAGCCATAAACAAGTTCCCTGGGATAGCGACCGGGCGGCCGTCGAATCCTTCGAGGGTCAATTCTGCGGTCGGCCCCGGACAGCAAACCAACCGTTCCACACCACGACAGGAACAGTCGCATGGCCCCTGACCAATGGGAATTCTTAAACGACGAAATCACCGCCTGCCAGGCTTGCCCCCGCCTGGTCGCACACTGCCGCGAAATTGCCGCCACCAAACGAAAAGCGTTTCTTCAGGACACCTACTGGGGCCGGTCCGTCCCGAACTTTGGAGATCCGCAAGCGAGACTGCTGATTATTGGATTAGCTCCGGGAGCGCACGGGGCTAATCGCACCGGAAGAATGTTTACCGGCGACCGGAGCGGCGAATGGCTGTATCGGGCACTCTTCCGGGCTGGCTTCAGCAATCAGGCAGACTCAACGTCAACTGAAGACGGTTTGCAATTGCGTGATTGTGCGATCACTGCCATTTGCCACTGCGCTCCGCCCGGAAATAAGCCTACGCGCAACGAGATGTCCGAATGCGAGCCGTGGTTGAAACACACGATTGACCTGATCGCTCCGCGAGTCTTTTTAGCGCTGGGGCAAATCGCCTGGAAGGGTGCGATCGACGAGTTTTTGAAGCGGGGGTGGTACGAGGGGCGCCGGCCGAAATTCGCCCACGGAGCCCAGGCTCGTCTGACAAATGGACGATGGCTAATCGGCAGCTACCATCCGAGTCAACAAAACACCTTTACCGGAAAATTAACGGAGTCGATGTTTGATCATATCTTTGATAGGGCCAACCACTTGCTGAACAGGGCCGGATAAGCCCATTCAGGGCTATCGGGTCCGGGCAAATAGAATGCTTGATCGCAATTGCCAAGTTAATGCTGTACCGGCTCAATATCGAAAGCAAGCTCGATAAAATCAAAATACTCCTTATCATCCTCAAACGATCCACTGGAGATTTTGTCGCCTGCAATGAACACCGGCATGCCAAATTGTGCCGTACTCGTCCATTCATTCCCAAGGTTGGCAAACAAGTTTACGTGGCGAGAAATTCGTTCATTAATGTCTTTGTCCTTCAGGCCCTGGCGGACCTCGTCCCGCCCCGCCTGCTGATAGGCACGGACGAGGGCTTGTTCATACCGCTTCGGCTTTTCCTCGTCCGACATCATCCAATCGTGAAACACTTCGAACTTTTTTGGACCGGCTTTGCTCACAATCAAAGCAATTTTAGCCAGATTGCAGGCCCCTACGTTTTGCGGACGGGCACTTCTTAAGAATTTATTGCAACGCAGCTCCAGGGGGACCGGCATAACCACAAATGCAAGTTGATCGCCATAACGGAGCAACGCATTGTGCACGCGCTCGTGCGTTGCGCGACAGTGCTTGCAGGTGTAGTCGAACAACTCAATCGCTACGTTAGGAGCTTCTGGGGAACCCAAGTATGCTTGATCGTAGATGTCAAACGTCATCCGGCCCCGCAAAATCTTGGTAATCCGACTCGCGTTGTCAAGCTCCTCAGGTACCGCACTGAGGTCAAAGTCTGCGGGTTTAAATCCAATATCGTATTTCCCCTCAGTCCAAGCCTCATTCTTGATCACGTCCGATTCATCGTACACTTCGCCCGTCTTTGTTTCCTTGTTGAGCAAAGCGTCCAACACCGCTAACTCCGAACCGGCGGTGTCCGGCTCATCTTTGGGGGCATTTCCAACGCCTACGGTCACAACTCGATGCGCAGTGTGCCGCTCCGGCGTCTCAGCGATTTCCTCCGAAGGTGTTTTCGGTGCTTCCTCCGAGGCTGGAGTGTCTGCTTCGGTGGTCACCGAGGGCTGTGACGCCGGTTGTGATGAAACGAGTTCGCCAGCGAAGGGCTTTAACAAAACCGGTTCCGCGTCAAGCTGGCCACCTGATGGAGAAAGGGTGGCAATTTCATAAGTTTTCGCGGGTCGAAGGATTTGTACCCCGATCAAACAAAATACTCCTACCACACCGAGTAAAATTGGAATCCCAAACTGTCCGAACCCTTTGACAACGGCGACCGGTTGTTTGGAACCAGGCCTGGCAAGGGAGGCTCGCAAGGGACCGATCGGTTGGACACCGCGACCCGCCTTGCGATAGCGGGCGACCGTGCCGAAGACGAAGAAAATGGCAATCAACGCTCCGCACAGATGAATGCCCAGGCAATACGGACAGAAAGTCTGTAACTGCACCGCTTGAAGTCCGGTGAACCAGGCGACGGATGTCACCGTACTTGCAACAAGCAATGCTAGTAGCGCCATTCCGCAGCGGGCCACGAATATGGTGCGACGGCAAACAAGCCAGCTCACAATAAAAATACCGGCGTAGCAAAGGGCCCCCAACATCGCGACAGGCATGCCGAGGACGCGGGCCCAACTGCTGTCAAGCACGGAATCGCAGTCGAATGTGGCTCCTGCGCCGCAACCAAGGGTGGCGCCATGCTCAGCTGCCCGCAAACTTAGGTAGGAAGCCAGGCCGACTGCCGTCAGTGCCAGCACGCGAATAATCCATAAGACAGGACTACTCAAGGGCGCTTCAAAAGAACCTGGTTTTTGGGCCATGATTATTGATAGCAGGGCGTGTGTGGGCTTTTTCGCACCGGGAAAACTAATATGTGAACATCTTATTTTATTCTAGTTTTGTCCAAAAGTATTCGTTCGGTAGAAAATAGAAAACCGCTAGCCTGACCAGACTCACTCGGCAAAGAAACGTGCATAACCAGCGTAGCCAGCATGACCCTCCCGTATTGCGGCCGATCTACCTTGCCTGATTGGCCGGTGGGCTGTACCCTCCGCCGACCTGTCGTTTTTCGGTGGAGGTGGCCCTGGCGCCTCTTTGCCCCCAACCTCCGGCTAAAGCTCGACAATTTTCGGTCGACGATTTTCCAAGCCATACAAGACTTGCCAAAACAAGCCACCATTTTCCTTGCGAGGGAGCACCCATTATGAATATGAAACCCAAAGTTCGACCACTATGGCAACGCCTCTTGCTTATGGCCGGTTTGTCGATGCTGCTGGTCTACAAATTGCTCCATCTACCGAGGTTCATTTTACCGCGGGATTTTAACTCCATTGTTACGAACTGGGATTACAAGATGTTCACCAAGCTGCTTGGTAGCGGCTTTACCAAGGCCTACATTGATCAGCCCTGTACACTCCGCATGCCGACCGAGTTCAAGCCCAAAGCTGATGTCCCACAGCCTCATCAACTCAGTGGGCAGGAACTTCAAGACTTTTACGAAAATGGATTCATTGGTCCCTTTGATTGCTTCAGTCCAACGGAAATGGTCGATTTCAAAGAGGAAATGCTGGCTCTAGAAAAAACCAAGAGCAAGACCTACGGATTTGTAACTCCGCGCGATCGTCATTTTGAGTCACCCCGACTCTGGAATTTTATGAAGGATTCCCGCATTACCGACCGTTGTGCACAGATCTTGGGTCCAGACCTTCTTTGCTGGCGATCGCAGATTTTCTACAAAGGGCCACACGCACCGGCGATCCAGTGGCACCAAGCAACCACGTTCATCGTTGAGGACTACCAGGACCCTGCCATCTTTCCCCCCGATCGCAGTGAGATGTTTCAAATTACGGTGTGGGTTGCGGTGGACGATGCCACGCTTGAAAAGGGCTGCCTAAGGTTTGCCTGCGGGGCCAACGACACACGTGCAATCGACTTTTCAGGAGATTCCAAAGACGGGTTTTACGATGCTTCCTACACACTGGACTTCAGAGAGGAAGACCAGCCGATTCGATACGTGCCCGTAAAATCAGGCCAGTTCCTCCTGTTTACCGAGCGTTTTGTACACGGCTCCGGCCCAAACACGACGGATCAATATCGATTGGCGTTCAACATGCGGGTGATTCCAACGTCGATACCCGTTTATCCGAACAAAAAATATTACCGCTCCGTCTACAACGGCGGAAAATATTTTCTTGACCAATGGGGCGTAGCCCTCTTGCGCGGCGAAGATCGCCACCAACTCAGCCGAACTATCCCGCCAGAGGCGCTAGAATCCGGAGAATTTCAAGGAGTGCTTCGCCCGGCTGCCTAATCTGGCAAGATAACCGTTCCGCGGGCGAGCTATGTCCACACGGACGCAATAAAACCCAACCTGTTTTATGGACCACTGTCGACCCTCGTAGATATTGATGCGCACGATTCGCGAAAAACGGGCTTTGGTCACAGGCGCTGCCTCGGGCATCGGGCGGGCGATTGCCTTGCAGTTGGCCGGTGAAGGGGCGAACCTACTCGTTGTCGACATCAATACCGAGGAATTGGCCGAGACCGTTGTCGCCTGCCAATCGCTCGGTGCAGAAGTTGTCGGCCGACCTTGCGACGTCAGTCGGCCAGACGATATTTCAGCGCTTGTTGATGATCTGCTGGACGACTGGGCTGGGATCGACCTGTTAGTCAACAATGCAGGAATTACCTACTATGGCCATACCCACCGAATGGCAGATGCGCATTGGGATCGGTTGCTTCAAGTCAATCTGCACGCACACATTCAGTTTACCCGGAAACTACTCCCGGTGATGCTCGAACAACCCGAAGCTCATGTTGTAAATATTTGCAGCATGTTCGGGCTGGTAGGAATGCCCAAGCTGGCAGCCTACTGTGTGAGCAAGTTTGGGCTGGTGGGCTTTAGCGAATCGCTTCGCAATGAATACGGGCGGGATGGACTTGGCGTGACCACGATCTGCCCTGGCTTTGTGGACACGCGCCTATTCACCAATGGCCCCCTTCATAAAGATGTTGCCGAACACAAGATTCCGCCGAAAATACTCTGTACAACCGCAGAGAAGGTCGCTCGTGCCACCATCAAGGCAATTCGCCACAACCGCAGGATGGTGGTGATCGAACCTTTTGCTCGAGGATTGGTCGCAACCAAACGGTTTCTGCCCGGGCTCCTTGATTTTATATTTCACCTGGGCCGAAATCGAAGACTCCGCAAAAAAGCAATCCGACTCCGGCAGCGGTCCGGCCCAGCGACATTCACCCCGGGTGTCCACAGCCCGGTCGATGGAACATCCGATGTTGCCCAGAAACGGGCTGCCTAATTGTGCTTACAGGGACTCTCCCTGTTTAACGGCCCATCCGATCAAGCCAAATCGCAGCTAGCTCCGTGGGAGAAGTTCGATAGATACGCCTGAAGGTCACATCAAACTCTGCCCCAGCGCCCGCTTCGCCCAGTAATTGTTGAACCTTGGCAGGTTTTTTAAGGAGATTGCGAACGAACCCATAGCCGAGCGTTGCCTCCAGTTCCAACGACAATTTCCCCTGCATGAAGTCGTCCGGTTTTTGCAGACGAGCAATCGCCGATGGGATTTGTTTTTCCCAAGCCTTGACCCGCGGATCGCCCGAATCTAGTTTCGCAGCCGCAGCCCGTGCAGCTCCTTCTACGAACCACCGCGGCAATCGACCACCCCCTTGCGAGGCTACATAGACGCCTGCAATTTGTTGGCCCAGAAGCACCCTGTTGTCGAAGTCGCCCCGAACGGCGGGGTAGACCGCGGCATAGGCATCAACACCATCGTACCCCCAATGGCCTCGCCAACTGGCGGGAACCTCGCGCTGTTCAACCATGATCCCAAACTCACTGTAATCGTAGCGATGCGCAAAGGCGACAATGGTCATTCGCGACTTGAGCCAAGGCTTATCTTCTGGATGGCGGAAGAGTTTTGTCACCTGCTGGACCTGGCTCTCAGCGAGTTGGCCTAATTCGGCCAGTCGGGCCAGCGGCAAATTTCCCGTGATGAAGAATCGATTGGTCTGAACGTGCTGGGCTTGTTCGTCAGGAATGGCGAGATGCCACTTTTTCGCGGCCAGGTCTTTCCGCATCACGTTTAACTCCTCCGGGGTGGAGACTTCCGCCCTGGCCAGGCTGTTGATCCGACTCAGCGAAGCCGATTGACTAGAACCGTCAAAGCGAGCGCCTTCACGAATCCAGGTTTCGATTTGTCCAATCGCCTCGATCGGCAGAGGTTCACGATTGAGCGGCATTCGGTCCCCACCCTCACCTTTGAGCCGCATCAGTAGTAAACTTTGTCCCGGATCTCCCGGGCTAACCGTCGATCCTGAGTCGCCTCCCGCCCACAACCCCTGAAATGTGGTCAGGTTCAATTCGGCTCGTGGGCGGCGATTCCCGTGACAACCGGTACAGGCTTCCTGGAGAATGGGAGCAATATCCAGCGCAAAGCGAACCGTTTCATCACCGGTGGCTGTCTCAGCCGCCTTAGCCTGGCGTAGCGCCGGCAGTCCTTCCCGGGTGTTTTCACCGGTCAACTTGCGCAAAGGTGTTGTCGGGCTCGTCGAATCGTTCTCGATTCCCTGATTGACCCAACGCACTAACATTTGGAGTTCTTGCGGCGTGATGCGGTCCGTTCCGCGAGGCATTTCTCCTGAAGCAACCAGTTCGATCAAGAAACTCGAGGAGGCGTTTCCTCCAACCACAACCCTGCCAGATTCCTCCGAACCACGTAAAAGATCGCCATAGGTGGCCAGGCTAAAGCCTCCCTTGCGGGCATCAATGTGACAACGGCCGCACTTTGCCACCAATAGAGGAGCCACCTCCTGGGAAAAACTGACCGGCAGAGCCCGAGAACTTTTTTTCGGACGCCCCCGCTTTCTCCGCGGTGAACCTCCCGGGCCTTTGGCCTCCTCCTGGAGCAAACCCTCTGGAAGTTCAAGCGGCCGCAACGCGACTCCTGCTTCGCTTAGCTGCTGGTGTACCTGGCGGAGTAGATTGGACGCTTCTGTAAACGGCTTTTGAAGTCTCGAGTCAAGCTTAACGCTCGCCACGTTTTCGAGGCGAATTTGGGCCTTCTCAAATTCAACGGCGGCGGTCTCCAGCCGGTCTTGCCTGGCAGCCCGGGCTGCCAAACGGGCCAGGGTGGAAGCACGTGAAATCTCGCGTCGTTGCTGTTGTACGGAGAGGGAATCGGCGCTGGTCTGCTCCCCCAGGAACACGACAAACAGCAGAAAAAACATGAAGCGACCGGCCATGTCTTTATCATACCCGGTTCTGGAAAACCGCATAGAGAACGAGTCGTACGCGCGTCGACCGCTGAAGGAGGCGATCTACACGGATAAATCTCAACAAGAATGGTGCCGCCGCCGGGTTTTTCCACCAGTCCTTCGCGATTTCTGCCCACCCGTCCGCCGGTATCCATATTCGATCGCAAACCACTCGGCAAATCGCTCTCGATCGGTGTAACTTGAATTCCGGTTGTCAACCAGATGGCCTAACTCGTGGATTAAGATGTTGTTGAGGTAAAAATCTCGCGAGGACTTTTCGGTCCACGAAAGGGTCCAAACATCCGGTTTTGGCTGATGCCAGCGGCCGCCAAACATTTTCGCCTCGTTGACGAGATTTGGCCGAGGTGGAAAATAGAAATGTTCTACCAGGGACTCCTCAAGCGGATAAAGATAAAGGGTTGCACCCCACTGCATGCCATAACAGGGAAAACTCTCTTTTTTACGGGTTACGCAGCTAAGTTGTATGACTTCCAAGTCTTTCAGGTATTGAGATGGCACCTGGAGGAGGCGTTGCCGGACTTCCTCGGGCGTCACAATATGGCGATACCCGTTCCCTGGACTTTGGACAATAATTCGATAATCAGTCGTACCAACCGGTTCGTACCAGTCCTCCGGTGGGGCAAAAGGCTCACGGATACTGCGATCTCCCACGTTGGCGCCTCGGGCGCGGCTCGCTGCCCGCCGCCGGGAGTGGGCACTAAGGGACGCAATCCGGCCTTTGGACTGGCGGGCCTTGTGTTTGGCAAGATAATTGCGTTGAATAGGCATAGCGCAGGTCAAAACTATATGAAATTCAAAATTTATGCCCTGTCGTGTGCTCACGAGCTATCCTGAGGAGTTTCCAAATCGGTCACTCGGCAGGGCGTTAGGGCGTCGCTTCCAGCAACGCCAGAGGAGGGTTCCAGCCGTCTGTAACTCTTATCTCTATCGTACGCTGCCGCGGCTATTTGCTACAAACAAATATTTAAGTCATTGTTATCAAATAACTTACGGATATCCAAAAGAGGGCGACAAATGTCCGTTTTGGGAATACGGGCCCTTGGCGTTCAAGTCGAGCCTGCGGGCGAAACGGCGGCAAAATAGACCGCCTAGGCCGACAAAAATTCGTTTAGCGCACCGGCGCAGTTACAACCATGAAACCGGGCCAAATCCTCAACGTCGTATTTTACACTAGACACGGATGCCATCTGTGCGATGATGCCGCCGCTGTTTTACGCGCACACGGAATTACTTATCAGAAAGTCGACATTGATGACGATCCGGAGCTTGTCGAACGCTTTAATACCTGCGTACCTGTCGTGGAGATTGACGGTGTCGTACGGTTTCGAGGTCGAGTTGATGGCCGCTTGTTGCGGCGTTTCTTGCGGTAAATAGGGAATGGACCTTGCTTCCAACGGACAACACCACACGGCCTCCGCGGTCCCAGTCCATTTTGGGGCTGTTTGCCAAGCACTGGACGCCTGGCCATGTCAAAACTCGTTTGGCCGCGGGAATCGGAACTGTCGCCGCGACAGGATTTCATCGTCACTGTGTTCGTGTGATGCTCCAGCGGCTCCAATCCGTTGCCGACGCGCGGGTTGTTTGCTATTGGCCGCCCGAGCATGGTGAGCAATTCAGCCGGCTGGGAGATGGCAAATGGCGGTTTTCTCCTCAAGTACCGGGTGACCTGGGAATTCGCATGGCTGCTTATTTCCAAGATTGCTTTGATGCCGGGTATCAACGAGTCCTCCTTATGGGAACCGACAGTCCAAACATTCCCCTGCCGTACCTCCAACGGGCGATTGAATTGCTTGAAACCCGTCGCCTGATCCTTGGCCCAACGGACGATGGCGGTTATTACCTGGTTGGGGCCCGCGACAAGGTTCCACCTATTTTTGAAGAGATGCCCTGGAGCAGTCCCCGATTGTGGTCCGCTACGCTCCGGCGACTGGAAGCCAGCCGGTGGCAACCTAATGTCGATTATGAATTCCTCCCGGCATGGTACGATGTCGACACTATTTATGACTTAAAGCGTCTGTACCGCGAATTGCTTGGAGAAACGGCCAATGACTCACTCACCGACTTGCGCCGACACGTAGAGACCGCACTAAAAGTGAAGCCCGCCTCTTCTATTTCCCGACCTTAATACCCCAAACATGGCAAAATCAGAGAATTTTGATGAGTTGATTCTCGGGGGAGGGGTGATTGGCCTTTCGCTGGCCTTTCACTTGGCCAACACGGGACGACGCGTGTGCGTGGTGGATCGCCAGCAACTGGGCCGCGAAGCATCCTGGGCCGGTGCCGGAATCCTCCCCCCAGGATCTTGGTACCAAGATCATCCGACGCTCGAAGCACTCGCCAAAGAGAGTTGTCATCTGTTGCCCATTTGGAGCAAGCAGCTTCATGAAATGACCGGAATTGACAATGGGTGGCGTCAAACGGGTGGCATCTACTACACCAAAAATTTTGATCGGTGCCCTGACGATAAGACCGTCCTTACACTCTCCCGATGGCAACAGCTGGGAATTCTCACTCAACCGATTGGCACTACCGAACTTCGGGAACTTGACCCAGTCGTGGCCCGAGGTCGCCGACTTACCGAACAAGGACAGCCTTGTGGCTACTTTGTGCCGGAGGAGTCGCAGCTACGCAATCCCCGCCATCTCAAAGCGCTGATCGCAGCCTGCACCCGTCTGGGCGTTGTATTCGAACCCGAAACCACGCTGTTGGGTTTTGTCAAACATGGCCCGCAGATCACCGGTGTAAAGACAGACCGAGGCCAATTACAAGCAGGCCAATTCTGCCTGACAGCCGGTTGCTGGACGGGGCAAATCGCCGAGCAACTAGGGTTCAGCCTCCCCACCAAACCGGTTGCCGGGCAGATGATCCTCCTGCAACATCCGCAGCCCGTACCAGCGTGCGCTCGTATCCACCATTACGGTGGGAAATACATCGTTCCGCGCTCTGACGGCTACACGCTGATTGGTTCTACTTTAGAGGATGTAGGGTTCGAGAAGCAAACGACCGACCAAGCCAGGGCCGAATTGCAAACACTTGCCAGCGATTTCGGCCTGTCGGCATGTGACTTCAAGGAGAGTTGGGCCGGATTAAGGCCAGCCTCCGTCGATGGCCTTCCTTACCTGGGGCAAATTCCAGGGATGAACAACGGGTGGGTCGCAACTGGCCATTTCCGTGCCGGCCTGCAGTTTTCTGCCATCACGGCCGTTACCATGGCCGCACTCATGCTGGATCAAGAGGCCCCTGTCGATATCGCAGCTCTGGGCCTTGAACGCCTGGGGCATCCCGTCTCCTGAGACATGCTGAAAAACGACTAATTGTTGCCCGGCCACCTGTCCGAAAATGCACAGAGTCTTTTTACACTTCTGGAACAAAATCAGAGAATTACTTCCGCCTTGTCTTCTGCCGATCTTCGCGCTGTTGGCTTACCGCATCTCTCCATGCATGCCGGAAAATTCCTGCAAAACCTGAGGCCATAAAGACGATCCAAGCTCCGAGCACGGCCGCCGAAAATGTTCCTAAGACAAGTCCGGCTATCGTTGCACGATCCCCCACTGTTTTGACAAGCAGCGCCGCCCCCCCGGTGGCCGCCAAAACAGCGCCAACCGCCATCAATAACCAAAGCCAGGGCATTCGTGTTGACCGATTGCCCAGCGGACTCGCAGGCGGAAGATTGAGTTCCCCAAACGGCTTTATCGCGACCCTCGATGCCGCTTCGTCCGGGTCCCCGTAACCCTGTCGGGCCTGCCATCGCCGGCGATGTTCGGCATGTTGCCGCAATCGGCTCCCGATTACGGTTGCCACCACATGGCTGATGACAATCATTACGGCGACCAGGATCACCACCTTCCAGTAACCATCAACTGCAGTCAGAATAGCCAGCAGGGCACTCACACCGCCGACAAATAGAAATATCCTGCCAAGACTGAACCGGGCCAGCGAGGGGTCAGGCGGTAACGGTTTCTGTTGACTGTTCATCATCGAGGTCGATTGTGGCGCTATAAAATACCGGAAGTCAGTCCCTTCTCCTTATGGGGGCAAAAAAATCACAGCTGACTACCACCCCCCAGCGTACCAGCTGAGTCGATATTTTGTTAAGGTTAGGGAGTCCGATTTACTATCACTTCACTGAGATAAGAATAGCGCATGACACTTTTTCTTGCTGAAGGTTCACCCACGACGGTTTTGTCAGATGCTGACCTTCGGACCAGCCTTTATTCCACTCTCAAGCAGATTGGCCCTCGTCGCAAAGTCATTGCGATACCGCCTGATATCACCCGCCTGGAAAGTCGTACGGGGCAGCTCACCTGCATGCTACACGACTATTACGGCGAGGCCCTGGCCGACGTGATGCCAGCCCTGGGAACGCACTTCCCAATGACCGACGAGCAGGTCGAACTTATGTACCCCGGTCTGCCGAAGTCGTTAATTCGCGAACACCGGTGGCGGGACGAGGTCGTCACGCTGGGTGAAATTTCTGCCAGTTTTGTTCGGAAAGTATCCGGGGGCCTCTACGACGAGCCTTGGACTGCCCAAATGAACAAACTCGTCGTTCACGGCGAACATGATCTCATCATTTCCCTTGGCCAGGTCGTGCCTCATGAAATCCTTGGGATGGCGAATTACACCAAAAATATCTTTATCGGTATCGGCGGTGCTGCCAGCATCAACCCAAATCATTATCTTGCAGGGCTATGTGGAGTTGAGCAAATTCTTGGCCGCGAAGACACGCCCCCGCGGCGCATTCTCAATGAGGCACAACGGCTATTCTGTAAGGACATGCCTTTTATCTTTGCGATGACGGTCATCGGGTTTGATAACGGGGGGGAAACGGTCGTCCGGGGCCTTTTTATCGGCGACGACCAGGAGTGCTTCCAAAGGGCATGTGCCCTGTCCCGCCAAGTCAACATTACGCCTGTTGATAGGCCAGCGGATCGCCTGGTTGCCTATCTTGACCCAGAGGAATTCTCCAGTTTCTGGCTTGGCGGAAAAGCGATTTACCGCACGCGAATGGCCATTGCCGACGGTGGAGAATTGATCATCCTGGCACCGGGGGTCAGCACCTTTGGCGAAGACCCAGAAATTGATCGGTTGATTCGCAAATACGGTTATCGCACCAATGCCGTCACCCGCCAGCAGGTTGCTGAAAATGAAGATTACCAACAGACACTCGGGGCAGCGGCGCAAGTCATGCTATGTTCTCCCGAAGATCGATTCCGAATCACCCTATGCCCCGGGGGCCTGACCCGAGAGGAGGTTCAAAATGCAGGGCTCGGATATGGGGATCTGAGCGAATACATGGAGCGTTATTCGCCCGAAACACTCGCAGACGGGTGGAATACGCTTGCTAACGATGAGCAAATTTACTTCGTACGAAAGCCCGCCCTGGGCCTGTGGGCTTTAGAGTCCCGGATACCAAAATGACAGGTGCTGCGCCGCTTCGGTCGAGTGGCGATTTTGATGAGACCTATTCGCCTTCCCTAACACACGACTGGTTCTCCATTGCCATGTTGACCAAACGTCTTCTACTGACCGGCCTGGCCCTCGCGGCGTTTTCTTTGCAAGTATCGGCGGACGAGTGGCCCCAATGGCGTGGCCCTACGCGGAATGGCATCTGGCGTGAAACGGGCTTGCTCGAACGGTTTTCTGCACCCCAAATCCCGATTGCCTGGCAAGCCGAAATCGGGCCCGGGTACAGTGGCCCAACCGTGGCAGGCGGCCGGGTTTTTGTGACCGACCGTCTTGCCGAGCCTCAGCAGGTGGAGCGGATTCACTGTTTTGACGCACACACGGGAAAACCCATCTGGACCCAGTCCTACGACTGCAAATATGAGATCCACTACACAGCCGGCCCCCGTGCTGCAGTCACGGTCGACCAGGGGCGGGCCTACAACCTGGGTGCCATGGGCCACCTCCATTGTTACGACGCGGCTACCGGCAAGCTGCTCTGGGGGCGGGATCTCAATAGCGAGTACAAAATCCGCATGCCCGTTTGGGGCATTGCAGCTGCCCCCCTCGTTTTTTCTGACCTTGTTATTGTGATGATCGGCGGCACCGATGGTGCCTGCATGGTTGCGTTCGATAAGAGGTCGGGTGATGAACGCTGGAAAGCACTCGACGACCAGGCCTCGTATTCCGCCCCGCAGATCCTCCAACAAGCCGGGCAACCGGTGCTTGTCTGCTGGACCGTCGGAGGTCTCGCCGGCCTGAATCCAACGTCAGGACAAATCTACTGGCAGTTACGTTTTGTCGATCGAGACACGAGCATGAATATCGCGATGCCTGTTCGCCACAAAGATCGGCTCTTCTTGACCGCCTTCTACGGTGGATGCGACATGATCGATTTACCCTCCGATCGATTGGAAGCCAGTCAGCTTTGGACGCGAATCGGGCAAAGTGAACAAAACACAGATGGCCTGCACTCGACAATGTCTACCCCGCTGTTTGCCTCCGATTACATCTACGGCGTTGGTAGCTATGGCGAATTAAGATGCCTCGAGGCAGCGACCGGAGAACGCGTCTGGGAAGACCTGACTGCAGTCCCCCGGGCACGCTGGGGTAATATTCATTTTGTCACCAACGGCGACCGAGTCTGGATGTTTAACGAACGGGGAGACTTAATCATTGCCAGGTTAACACCAGCTGGATACGAGGAAATCAGCCGCGCGCACCTGATTGATCCGACCGATATTCAGCTTCGACAACGTGGGGGAGTCTGTTGGTCTCACCCAGCCTTTGCCTATCGTCACGTATTTGTCCGCAACGACGAAAAATTAGTATGCGCGAGTCTTGCCGCCGAAGAAAACGGTGCGGAGTAGCTCCTCAGAAAACGCTGGCACGGACCTTCGACTGCGCCACAGTATCAAGACGACCCTTCACCCATCGCGCCCGTGGTTGGTGGCGCCGACAAATTTTGGACCCAGTCTAGGATTCGCCAATCCAGCCACCGGCGATCGGCGTCAACTCCTGCCACGCCAACGTATCCGATGTGTCCGCCGTGGTTCGTAATCAGCACCTCGGTGGACGAGGAAAAGTCCGCAGCTTTAAAAATCGAAACGGGAATCACCGGGTCGTCTCGAGCAGCAAGAACTAGTGACCGGAGCTTGATCCTGGCTAACAACGGGCCTGAACTGCTTTGCTCGTAGTAGTCGTTCACGTCAAGAAATCCACTCAGGGGTGCCGTGAAACGGTTGTCAAACTCCATGACTGTTTTAGGTAGCGGGGAGATTGGAATTTTCCTAATCTCTTCAATAAAACGCCCCCGGCGCTTTATTTCCCGGAGCAAGCCGGAGAGAAAAGCATCTCCATAAAGTCGGTACGGTAGGCGGAGCATTCTTTGGGAGCAGGTGAGAAGATCGATCGGTGGAGCCACCCCAACACCACTATCGAGGTGACCCAATGAATTGCAGCCCGTTTCTCCCAGCATTTTTAGGACGATATTGGCTCCCATCGAGAAACCGACCGCCGTTACCGGACAATGGGGATACAAGTGGGCAATCTTGCGTACCGCTGCTGTGGTGTCTTCACTACGCCCGGCATGTCCGGGCAGTCTGGCCAGGCGGTACCCGGATCCACACCCTCGCAGATCCATCCGAAAGGTGCGAAATCCAGAGGCGTTCAGCTTCCCGGCAATCCGGGCCATAAAAGGAGATCGGAAAGATCCTCCAAGTCCCGGGACGAGTAACACGATACGGTCCTCCCGATCCGATCGGGAGGACGAGTCTTCGTGCAGCACTAATGCGTCTCCGTCCTCGAGCAACACCTCGTGACGCTGCGCCCGGTAGGGAAAACGCTTTACGCGGTCATAGAAGCCGGCCAGAGTTTGTGCATGGCCTCCAGGAATCAGGGGATGAGGCCGAAAAGGAGGGAAATGCTCAATGCTCATATTCAGCTTCCCGCAAACAGGACCCACAACTATCAATCGCTTGTTCCACCGACCTCACACTTTGGCGGCCCGCAGTCGCAACGCATTGGCGATCACCGAAACGCTGCTGAGGCTCATCGCTGCCGCGGCAATCATCGGACTGAGCAACCATCCTGCCAGGGGGTAGAAGACTCCAGCGGCGATGGGGATCCCGGCACTATTGTAGGCAAAAGCAAAGATCAAGTTTTGCCGTATGTTCCGCATCGCCAGCCGAC
>JAKVCB010000008.1 GCA_022448345.1 Pirellulales bacterium | reverse complement strand
TACAGAGTTCGGTCTTTCCCACCCCGGTTGGCCCACAAAAAACGAAAGAACCAATAGGACGGCTGGCGTCTTGCAGCCCACTGCGGCTACGTCGTACGGCATTGGCTACCGCGGTGACCGCTTCATCCTGACCGACGACCCGTTGGTGCAACCGTTCCTCGAGTACCAGCAACTTGGCCCGCTCGGTTTCCATCATACGGGTGACGGGGATTCCGGTCCAAGCACTTACGACTTCTGCGATTTCTTCGGGCCCCACTTCCTGTCGCAGAAGGCGTTTTGAAGTTTGTTGGGGCGCTGTTTTTGCTGCACTCTGATGGGCCTCGGCTTCCTGCAAGTGCCCGGCAAGCTTTTTCAACTGGGTGTCCAGCTCATAAAGCTTCTGGTACTCGGCTTCGCCTACGACCTGGCTGGTTGACTGTTTTTCGTTGATCGCGTTGGCCTGTTGCTGATATTCAAGCTTTGCTTGCTCCAGCTGCTGCTGGACTTCAGCCACATCCCCAAGTCCAATTTTCTCCGCCTCCCACTGCTCGCGCAAGCTTGCCAACTCGCGGCGAAGTTCGTCCATTTCTTCGTTGATATCGGCCAATCGCTGACGCGCATGCTCCTCGGTTTCCTCGGCCAGCTGGCGGGCCGCCAGCTCCAATTGCATGACTCGGCGCTGAACCTTGTCGATTTCTTCCGGAACGCTCTCGAGTTCCATCGCCAAACGACTGGTGGCCTCGTCCATCAGATCAATCGCTTTATCGGGAAGGTAGCGATCGCTAATATACCGGCTGGAAAGCTCGGTTGCTGCCACAAGGGCCGAGTCCTTGATCCGTACTCCCTTATGATGCGCTTCGTAGCGAGGCTTCAATCCTCGCAAGATGGCAATGGTGTCTTCAACCGAAGGCTCTCCCACGTAGACCGGTTGAAAACGCCGTTCGAGAGCTGCATCTTTTTCGATGTATTTCCGGTATTCGTCGAGCGTCGTTGCGCCAATGCAGCGGAGTTCTCCCCGCGCCAAGGCAGGCTTGAGCAGGTTGGCCGCATCGCTACCACCTTCGGCAGCTCCAGCACCGACAACCGTGTGCAGTTCATCAATAAAAAGAACTACGTTTCCAGCATCGGTGGTTTCATTCAGCAAAGCCTTGAGGCGCTCTTCAAATTCGCCACGGTACTTGGTACCAGCAAGCAAAGCTCCAAGATCGAGAGCTACCACTCGCCGATTCTTGAGGCTCTCAGGGACGTCACTCTGCACAATTCGCAGGGCAAGCCCTTCGGCAATTGCCGTTTTGCCAACACCTGGATCTCCAATCAGCACCGGATTGTTCTTCGTGCGGCGGGAGAGGACCTGTATCACACGGCGAATTTCCTCGTCCCGTCCAATGACCGGGTCAAGCTTGCCCTGCTGCGCACGCTCGACAAGATCGATACCATATTTCTCCAATGCCTGAAACTTTCCCTCCGGGGAAGGGTCGGTAACCCGGGTACTCCCGCGGACCTGCTGCAGGGCCTCCAAAACGTCTTTCTCCGTAACCGCATTGAGCTTGAGCATCTCCTGGGCAGGAGATGGAACCTTGACCAACGCCAGCAGCAGGTGCTCGGTTGAGACAAACTCATCTTTCATCGTTGCAGCTTCACTCTGTGCCCCTTCCAGAATTTTTGTCAGCGAACCGGCAAGCTGTGGTTGGGCACCACCGGTTGCTTTGGGCAAATGACTCCGTTCGTCTTCAACCATCTGTTGAAGTTGACTTACATTCACACCCATCTTGTCGAGCAGCGGAAGCACGATTCCTTCTTGCTGCACAATCAGCGCAGCAAGCAGATGCAGTGGCTCAATTTGAGGATTTCCCGCATCAGCCGCTAACTCTTGCGCGTGCTGAACCGCTTCCTGAGCTTTGATCGTCAATTTATCAAATCGAAAAGCCATAGTTCTTTTTTCCGATAGAGACTCTCGGGACAGGCGAAGCGGCAGCGCAAAGACTCCTCACAGAGGCTCGACTAACTGCTAACGCCTGTTGAAACCAGGAATCGCCGCAGCACAAAATCGGCGACGGCAGACCCTACGCCCTATACCACACGACGTCGGCTGTACTACAGCCTGAAATTGCCTTAGCTCTTGACTTCAAACTCTGCATCGATCGCATCGTCATCAGCCTCGGCTGCGGCCCCGTCAGCAGCATCGCCACCGGCGGCGGCCGAAGCAGCATCACCAGCATCCGCTGCCGCTTTATATAAAGCTTCACTCATGGCATGGCTGGCAGTTTCCATTTCCTGAATTGCGGCACGAATGGCTTCAACGTCATCCTCTTTGGCAGCAGCGCGAACTTTCTCCATAGCCGCTTCCAGGGACGTTTTATCCGAATCACCAAGCTTCTCTCCCTGATCCTTGATCAGTTTTTCAAGCTGGTAACAGCGCGTATCCGCCTCATTGCGAGCTTCGACAAGTTCGCGTTTTTTCTTGTCCTCGGCTGCATGCTCTTGAGCATCTTTCTGCATCCGGTCAATTTCGCCCGGCTCAAGCCCGCTGGACTGCTCAATCTTCACAGTCTGTTCCGTGCCCGTTCCTAAATCCTTGGCAGCCACGTTAAGAATGCCATTCGCATCCATATCAAACTTGACCTCGATCTGCGGAACACCACGTGGCGCCGGCGGAATACCTTCCAGGTTAAACTGGCCTAGCAACCGGTTATCAGCGCACATTTCCCGTTCTCCCTGGAAAACTCGCACCGTAACTGCAGTTTGATTGTCGTCAGCGGTGCTGAAAACATTTTTCCGCTCGGTCGGGATGGTCGTATTGCGTTCGACAAGTTTGGTCATCACGCCACCAAGCGTTTCGATTCCGAGCGAAAGGGGGGTTACATCCAACAGCAAAATATCCTGGACGTCTCCCGACAGCACGCCACCCTGAATAGCCGCACCAATCGCGACGACCTCGTCAGGATCCACTCCCTTATGAGGCTCTTTGCCAAAGAGTTGCTTGACGGTTTCCTGAACCTTGGGGATCCGTGTCGAACCACCAACCAATACCACCTCGTCGATTTGCTGAGGATCAAGCTTGGCGTCGGCCAAGGCCTGTTTAACCGGCCCCTCAACGCGCTCAACCAGACCATCAACCAGCTTCTCGAATTCGGCGCGAGAAATTGTAGTCTGCAAGTGCTTGGGACCGGTCGCATCAGCCGTGATAAATGGCAGGTTAATGTCAGTCGTCTGCAGCGAACTCAGCTCCTTCTTCGCCTTTTCGCATGCTTCCTGCAGTCGCTGCAAAGCCATTTGGTCCTGCCGCAGGTCAATGCCTTGTTCACTCTGGAACTGGCCTGCAACGTGATTGATTAAGGCCTCGTCAAAGTCGTCGCCACCAAGGTGCGTGTCGCCATTGGTGGAGATAACTCGAAAGACCCCATCGGCCACTTCGAGAATAGACACGTCGAACGTTCCACCACCAAGGTCGAAGACACAAATGGTCTCTTCACCCTTCTTGTCCAAACCGTAAGCGAGCGAGGCAGCCGTTGGCTCGTTAATAATTCGGGCAACTTCCAGGCCAGAGATTTGCCCTGCGTCTTTCGTCGCCTGACGCTGTGAATCGTTGAAATAAGCAGGTACCGTGATAACCGCTTTGTTGACTGTGTGGCCAAGATAGGCCTCCGCAGCCTCCTTCAGCTTTCGAAGCGTCTTGGCTGAAATTTCTGGAGGTGTAAATTCCTCGCCATCAACTCCGACCTTTACGTAGTCCTCGGCACCACCCACAACTTCATAGGGCACCATTTTTTCTTCGTTGGCAACTTCGCTATGCCGTCGACCCATAAACCGCTTGACCGAATAGACCGTACGGCTTGGATTGGTGACGGCCTGGCGACGAGCCGGTTCACCGACCAACACCTCTTCTTTGTCGGTAAAGGCTACCACGCTTGGGGTCAATCGATTTCCTTCCGGATTCGGAATGACCTTGGCTTCATTCCCTTCCATCACCGCAACAACCGAATTGGTTGTGCCTAAATCGATACCGATAATTTTTTCTCCAGTTGCCATGATCGATGCTCCTTTTCTTCAGTCGGAATGCGGCGTGCAGTCGCCACGATTATTTGTCTTTCAATGTCCAGTCAAAGACTGATTGGGGGGTCAAACCGATGGACCCTGTCGCACCACCGGCGCGCAGGACCATAACCTGCTTCGCAGCAAAGCCCGTGCCGACAACAGGCACCCTCGACGAGGATTACTGCAAATTGTATATTGGCAACGACTTAGGTTATTAACCTCGACCGGTGGGGTCCTGGCTGGACCGAATGGCGTTCTGTCAGATTGGCCGCACCTACCCAGGTGGGCCCCCCAAACCAAGCACCTCCCCCTGCCAAATTGACAGGCCCGGAGGGGCAAGTTGATGCGTCATAATGGCTTAGGCACGTCCTATAAAGTTATCCCACTCACAGCTTGACCTTTTGCGGTTTCAGGAATCCCATGGCGAAGAAAAAAAAACCGGCCAAGAAAAAAAACCTGGCGAAGAAGCCCCCCCCCACCGGAACCAAAGCAAACGCCAATTCCGGGGCCACTCCCAAATCGGTCAAGCCGATCGCCGCATTGCGACGTGAGCTTGACCGGCTTGACGGTGAGATTCTCGATGCGCTCAATCGGCGGGCAAAAATCGCCCAGACGATTGGCAACGCCAAGCAAGAAAACACGCAACCGGTGTATGATCCCAAACGGGAAGCGAAGGTAATCCAGCATGCCGTCAAGAAAAATGACGGTCCGCTGAACGATCAATCAATCCGAGCCATTTTTCGAGAAGTGGTGAGTGGTTCGCGGGCAGTCCAAGCCCCAACGCAGGTGGCTTACCTGGGCCCTGAATTCACATTCAGCCACCTGGCAGCCTTGGAACAGTTTGGAGAGAGCACCGAATTGATCCCGGTGGCAACAATCAGCACGGTATTTGAGCAGGTGGAACGGGGACAAGCGGAGTTCGGCGTGGTACCGATGGAGAACTCCACAGATGGTCGGGTTACAGACACGCTCGATTGCTTTTCGCGGTCAAGCCTGCGAATCTGCGGTGAATTACCATTACGAATTCACCACTGCCTGATGGGGATTGGCCGGCAAAACGAGCTTGAAATTATCCACAGCAAGCCACAGGCTTTGTCTCAATGTCGAAACTGGCTTGCCAAACACTTGCCCAGCGCCGCCCCACGCGCTGTCGGCAGTACTGCCGAAGCAGCCGTTTCAGCACAGGCCAATCGGCGCATCGCGGCAGTCGGCAGCGAGCGGGCTGCAGTGCATTACGACTTAACGATTCTGGCTCGCAACATTGAAGATAACCCCCATAATATCACACGTTTTGCGGTGATTGGTATGGTCCCGGCTGCTCGCACCGGCGCTGACAAAACTGCCCTGATGTTCGAAATCCCCCATCAACCGGGCGCTTTGGCCGATACGATGAATGTGTTCAAACGGAACAAACTGAACATGACCTGGATTGAATCGTTTCCGATCCCCGGAAGTCAGGGCCGGTATCTCTTTTTTGTCGAATTCGTAGGTCACCAGAAAGACCTCCACAGCCGCAAGGCAATTGCGTCGATAGAAAAAAAATCGGTCCGCCTGGAGGTTCTCGGGTCCTATGCGCAGGTGGAACCCATTGGGTAAGGTGTAGGTTTCACCATGGGATTTGCAAGCGAGAAAGAACACCCATCCAAGCAATGCTTCATACCTGACCGAATACCTGACCGAGGAATCTATGCGTCGTCTGCTAATTGCTGGCAATTGGAAAATGAACCTGGATTGCAATGGAGCCAGGGAACTCGCCTTGGCAGTTTGCCAACGCGCACCAGAATTTAATGCGGTTGACCTACTCCTCTGCCCACCCCACGTTTACCTGAACCTGGTTTCCCAGGCAGTGGCCGGGAGTCCTGTGGCAGTTGGTGGTCAAAACATGTACCACGAACCGTCAGGCGCTTTTACCGGTGAGGTGAGTGGTGCGATGCTGGCCGATGCGGGGGCCACAGCCGTCATTTTGGGCCACAGTGAGCGGCGTCATGTCCTCGGCGAGACCAATGCCGACGTAAACCGCAAAGTCATCGCAGCTCTTCAGGTCAACCTCACCCCGATTGTATGCGTGGGGGAACTGCTTTCCGAACGTGAGGCAGGCCGCACAAGCGAGGTCAACCGTGGCCAAATCGAAGGTTCCCTGGCAGAACTTGACCCAGAGCAGATTTTGCAAATCGTCATTGCCTATGAACCGGTTTGGGCGATTGGCACGGGGAAAGTGGCGACTCCAAAACAGGCAGAAGAAGTCCACGCTGACCTTCGCAGGCTGCTGGCCGAGCGGTACAATCAGGCTGTTGCGGATAAGGTACGAATCCTCTACGGGGGGAGTATGAAACCGGGCAACGCCGGGGAACTGCTTCAGCAGCCCAACGTCGATGGTGGGTTGATTGGTGGAGCTAGCCTCAAGGCCGATGAATTCCTGGGCATCGCCCAAATTGGAACAGCCCTGGAAAACAATTCCTGACGACATACAGTAAAACCAATTTCAAAACACCAAAGCCAATCAACCGTTGGCAAATCCATCAAACTGGAGTCACGTTTTTCATGGGTTCTCTACTCGCAATCATGCTGTCTCTACTGGCCACATTCTTAGTCTTGTTAGTTCTCGTTCAGCGGGGACGTGGCGGTGGCCTGGCCGGTGCACTAGGTGGCACAGGTGGTTCCAGCGCATTCGGGGCCAAGGCGGGAGACGTATTCACCAAGATCACGATCGTGGTTGCCGCGCTATGGATCGTCCTTTGCGTTTCCGCCGCCTACTGGTCGAAACATCGTGGTGACGCATTAGGGACAGCCCCCCCCACGACCAGTTCCACCAAACCATCAAGTGAAACGGACGAAATTATCGAGCCACGCGGGGATGACTCCCAGGGTAACACATCTGCACCTGCCAGCGATGCTCCTGCTGCTGTAAAGACAGATGCACCCGCCAGCGAGCCCCCTGCAAAAAGTAGCAGTACCGACCAATAACGCTTTTCGCAAAGTTATTGGCCGCACACGACCTGGCACACCCAGGCCGAGAAGCAAATCACTCCGGCTGGCACATCGCAGCTGCGAAACACCGCAAATCCACAAAAAACAAGGAGGCAGGAAAATCTCCTGCTCCTGCCGATGTCTGGAACAAGCAAAGCAACAAGTCGCGGCGTACTACTGAGCATGACCGGGTTTGGTGAGGCGCGCGCCCAGAGTCGGGGGTTGATAATCGCTGTCGAAATTCGCTCGGTCAACAGTCGGCACTTCAAACTCTCTTTCCGCTGCAGCGACGGATACGGTAGCCTCGAATCGAACGTCGAGTCGATTGTGCGAAACTGCATTCGGCGCGGAACCGTTCACCTCAACTTACGCATTGATCGCGAAACGTCGTCAGAAGACTATCGTATTAACACCGAAGTCCTTGAATCGTACCGACGCCAGTTAGAGACCCTCCAAAAACAAGCCGGAAAAACTACCGCTCTTGATCTGGAAAAACTGCTCACGCTGCCGGGAGTCATCACTGAAAAGCAATCCGTTGAGTTCGATCCCAAAGAAGATTGGAATGCCATCGAACCGGTCATCCGCGCCGCCGTGGACGACCTGGCCAGCATGAGAGCAGAAGAAGGGCAAGCACTGGCCAGCGACCTGCACCACCAATGCGAGTCTATTCCGACAAACCTGGACCAAATTGCCCTGCGAGCCCCCCTGGTCGCCGAGGGCTACCGCCAGCGACTCACAGACCGAGTGAACAAAGTGCTCCAGGAGTTTGGGGTTTCTATTGGTCCAGCTGATCTAGTGCGAGAGGTCAGCCTCTTTGTCGAACGAGGAGACGTTTCCGAAGAGATTGTGCGACTCCGAAGTCACCTGGAGCAATTTGCCAAGACGATCAATTTACCTGAAAGTACTGGCCGCAAACTCGAATTCATCACTCAGGAAATGGGCCGAGAGATTAACACAATTGGGTCGAAGTCCAACGACACTGAAATCTCGCAACACGTTGTCCAGATCAAGGCGGCCCTGGAACGAATTCGCGAACAGGTTCAAAATGTGGAGTAACCGAAAAAACCGACAAAATCTGCCACAAATAAACCGATGCTGCCCCTCAGGTGTCAGGTTCATCCCTTGAAGACCCCATTTCCCGCAATTCACTCCCCTCCCCCCCTCGTGACTCATACTGCTCCAGGACAACTTGTCATACTGTCAGGTCCCTCGGGCGCTGGAAAATCGACTGTTTTGAAAGAAGTCCTTGAAAGGATGGGAAATCGGCTCGATTTAAGCGTTTCGGCCACCACCCGCCTCCCCAGGCCAAATGAAGTCGACGGCCAGGATTACCATTTCCTCAGCCGCGAAGAATTTGCCGAGCGGCAAGAGGCAAATGATTTCCTCGAGTGCATGGAGGTCTACGGTCGGGGGCATTGGTATGGTACGCTGTTAGAGGACGTACGCTCTGGCCTGGCAACGGGCAAGTGGATTGTTTTGGAAATTGACGTAGCTGGTGCCAGGCAGGCCCTGCAATATTACCCGGATGCTCTGACCATCTTCATTCGCCCCGCCAGCGTGGCGGAGCTTGAGCGTCGATTACGGGGACGAGGTACCGAACAGGAGGAGGCCATTCGCCGTCGGCTTGAGGTGGCACGGCGCGAACTACAACAGAGTCACCTCTACAATTTCCAGGTCATTAATGAGACGGTTCCACAAGCCGTCGACGAAGTCTGTGACATACTCACCAGTCGAGGATTGAATCCAACATGATCGAAGCATTGAAAGAGGAAGAAATTGTCAACAAGGTTGGTGGTCGGTTCAAACTCTCCACATTAATCCAGAAGCGTTTAGTCGCGCTGAATAGTGGTGCCCGCCCGCTGGTCGATTTGGTCACGGATGAAAAAATCGAAATCGTGGTGCAAGAAATCCTGCAAGACAAAATTTATCTCGACGCCAACAACCAACTCGGGACTGTAGGTGAATCAAGCGATTTGATCGATAGTCCTCCTGAACTCGATCTTGAGAATCTGTAGTTGGTTCTGAGCGCCTGCGACAACAAAATTGGGGAGCATCCGTCAAACTCGGCAAAACGTTGAGTTCAATCCTCAACCTACCAACCCGGCACATGAATCTCCTGATCGGCATAAGTGGTGGTATCGCAGCCTACAAAACTGCGGGGCTCGTCAGCACCTTGGTACAAGACGGCCACTCGGTCGATGTTGTTATGACCCGGGCGGCGTGCCAGTTTGTTGGCCCAACCACGTTTCAAACGCTGAGCGGGCGACATGTAACCACCGAATTGTTTGACACGCGTTTTCCACTCGGGGCCCATATCGAATTGGCACAAAACCGCCAGATTCTCTGTGTTGCCCCAACTTCTGCAGATGTGCTTGCCAAGGCAGCCCACGGGTTGGCTGACGATTTATTGAGCACGCTACTGCTTGCATTCGCGGGTCCAGTCCTGCTGGCTCCGGCAATGAATGTCGATATGTGGGAGCGACCGTCGGTTCAACGTAACGTAGCGACGCTACGTGATGACGGCTTTCACTTCGTCGGCCCCATGGAAGGCTGGCAAAGTTGTCGCCGCAGTGGTGTCGGACGAATGGCCGAACCCGCAGAAATTCAAACGGCCATTGGTCACCTGCTGAAATTGTAATCGGAACCTCGAACAGGCTGTCCAAAACCCGGAAACGAATGACAAAACATTAGCGGACTGATGGACCGTTTGGGTGGCTGCAATGGCAAAAATTCTCATCACTTCCGGGCCAACTCGACAATACCTCGACCCGATACGTTATTTGACCAATGCTTCCAGCGGCTTGATGGGCTGTGGCCTGGCCGAGGCAGCGATCCGGCTCAACCACGAGGTTGTCATCGTCAGTGGACCGGCCGAAGTCGATTATCCAAGTCAGGCCACGGTGATCCCGGTTGTCTCGACCGAGGAAATGCTGGCGGCCGCAATCGAAGTCTTTGCCAGTTGCGATGGGTTGATTGGCGCCGCTGCCCCCTGTGACTACCGTCCTCGACGCATTGCCTCGCAAAAGATCGCCAAGACGGGTGAGCCGCTGGCCCTTCAACTCGTCGAAACTGACGACGTAGTGGCAACGCTCGCAAACGAGAAAAAAGACCGCTGGGTGGTCGGTTTTGCCCTGGAAACCCAGGATGTCCGCCTAAGGGCACTGGCCAAGCTGGAACGCAAATGCTGCGACCTGATGGTCAGCAACCATGCCACGGCGATGAGGTCGCAAACCAACCATGTGGAAGTCTTGTCTCCGGACGGTACGGTATTGGCACGCCTTTCGGGGCCCAAACAGGAAGTCGGCCAGGGAATCCTGGCCGTGATTCAATCAAAACTCGTTGAACCAAGGGCAAAAACCTGAACTTCACGCACTCCAACGGCCCGCCGCTGCTTGCGGAGGGCTGTTCAACGACACCCAGCTACTATTTGAGAACGAACCTTTGCACCCCCAGCTATGTCTCGCGTTCCAGTCAAGTGACAGGTAGAATCTGTGCTTGTCAAATTCAACGTGACCCTGCTTACCCCCTATCGTTTCCATGATTCGTGTCGCAATTTTAGGTGCCTCCGGCTACACGGCCCTCGAATTATGCCGGTTGTTGCTGCGCCATCCAGAAGTCGAGATCACCGCGCTGACCACGCGTCAACCAGGTCGCCCGTCGCTAGCAGAAGTGCACCCTGCCCTGGCAGGTCGACTTGACCTGGCTCTGGAACAACTTACGACGGCAGAAGTGGCTGAACGGGCTGACTGTGTCTTCAGCTGCCTGCCCCATGGTGCCAGTGCCTCAGCGGTGGCTACCTTGCTTGACGCCGATTGCTCCGTCATTGACTTCAGTGCCGACTACCGTCTTCGAGATGTCTCGGTTTATGAAGCAACATACGGGGTCACCCATCCCGATCCAGAGCGGCTTCCCCAAACCGTCTATGGCTTGCCCGAACTCTATCGGAAACGTATCAAGTCTGCCCGCCTGGTGGCCAACCCTGGCTGTTATCCGACGGCGGCTATTCTGGCACTGGCTCCGCTGCTCCGGACCAATTTAATTAGTGCTGATACGATCATTGTCGACAGTAAGAGCGGTGCGAGCGGAGCAGGCCGTCAGCCAAAACCGAATCTGCATTTTCCCGAATGCAATGAGAATCTCGCCGCCTATAGCGTTGGCTCACACCGTCATACACCTGAAATTGATCAAGTATTATGCGACATGGCCAACCATGATAATCAGACGAAAAATCCCGTACGAGTACTCTTTGTGCCCCATTTGATTCCCATGGATCGTGGCATCTTAAGTACCTGCTATGGTGTCCCCCAAGACAAAACATCGCGCGAGATCGTACTCGACACCCTGAGAGATGCCTACCAAAATGAACCTTTTATTCGGATCTCCGAGTCACTCCCCATGACCAAACAGGTTGTCGGCTCTAATTTTTGCGACCTCACGGCCCAGGTAGTACGAGACCGCGTGGTTGTCGTCAGTGTGATCGACAACCTGCTCAAAGGTGCATCGGGAGCCGCGGTCCAAAATTTCAACTTAATGCACGGCTTCCCAGAAACAACCGCCTTACTCTGAACTCTCGGCAGCCGAAACAACGGACCGATTGCGAATTGCGATTCTGAAAACCTATGACTCCACCTGTTCCCCAAGGATTTTCTGTCGCTGGCGTTCACTGCGGAATCAAAAGTGACGCAGACAAGGAAGACCTTGCGCTGATCATCACGGACCGCCCAGCCGTCGGAGTAGGTGTGTACACCCAAAATCTCGTCGTAGCTGCACCCGTTGAACTTGATCGCGAAAGAACACCCAGCGATTCGATTCGTGCAGTCGTAATCAACTCCGGATGCGCCAATGCCTGCACTGGAGAAGAGGGCTTACAAAATGCCCGCCAGACGGCCAACTGGGTGTCCCAGCAATGCAACATTCACGAAGAACAAACGCTGGTTCTTTCGACGGGAATTATTGGGGAACAACTCCCGATGGCAAACATTGAGCAGGGGATTCGCTCGGCAGCCGAACAACTATCCGACGATGAACCGTCACTCATTCGAGCGGCCCGCGGGATGATGACCACCGATACGATCCACAAGATTTGTGGCCGGGAAGTAAACATTGCCCAAAAAACAACCCGCATCACCGGCCTCGCCAAAGGTGCTGCCATGATTGGACCAAACATGGCCACCATGTTAGCGGTGGTCATAACTGACGCGGTGCTCACCGTCGACGATGCCCAAGCTTCCCTTGTGGAAGCAATCGCCGAGTCCTTCAATTGCATCAGTGTCGACGGCCACATGAGCACGAATGACACCGTGTTATTACTAGCCAACGGTGCGGCAGGCACTCCGCCGCTTGCGGGAAAAGCCCTGAATGAGTTCCGTGCAACGCTGGTTGAGGTGTGTGAAGACCTCGCTCAATCCATTCCGGCTGACGGCGAAGGAGCAACCCATCTCATCACGGTTGAGGTCCACGGCTGTCGATCGCGTGACGACGCCTTGCAGATCGGAAAGACCATCGCGGATAGTCCGTTGGTAAAAACAGCCGTCGCGGGTGCCGACCCCAACTGGGGACGAATCGTTTCGGCAGCTGGTTATGCCGGTGTTCCGTTCAATCCTGAACATGTGTCGCTTCACCTGAACGGAATCCTGCTGTACGAACATGGAACCCCGGTCCAATTCGATCCTGCTGCAGTCAGCCATTCAATCTCCTCGAACCGCGATACCCATATCGTGATGATCTTTCAGGAAGGCTCGGCGGCCGCCCGCTTCTGGACCACCGACCTGACCTCAGAATACGTGCGATTAAACGCCGAGTATCACACCTGACCGGATTTTTCTACAGCATCCCTGCTGAAATCGATCTGGATTTCGAGAGGTCGTTCGTTGGCCAGGTATGATTGCAAGGAAGCTTGCTACACCAACTTTGTCATCAGCAGGCTTTGTCACCAGCAGGACAATGCGTCAAATGGAGGTAACCTCCCGTGCCAGGGAAGTGACTGCGCCTCAACACCTTTAATCCATAAGTCAACATGGTGGCCTGCAGGGCGAGTTCTACAGGCGGAGCAAGCCTTGAGATCCCAGCGGTTACGACCCTACAAAAATACGTTTACCACCAGCAGTAATAACAACAAAACCAACAGCCCCAGCACACCCCAGAGCCAAATTGGCGTTTTGTAACGAATGTGCGGTGTGGCAGCGCGAATTGCCGCGTATTCAGGTGTCATCACAAATCGGCCTTTCGCACTGACTAATATATAGATGAAATAAATGCTGATCACAGTGCCGATTGGAATGTTGAACAATCCCAACACACTGAGGGCAACTGCCCACAGACGGACCGAACCATTAAGGGTGCGCAACCCGTGACCAACCCATCCCTGAACGATGGCAAACAAAACGATCAACCCCGTCACGCCAAAATTTTCGAGCCTTAGAAGGACTGGCTGACCACCCTTCGGGAGCTGAAAACCGGACCATATGCTAAAGATTGCGATCAGAACCCAACCGAGAACACTCAAGTAAAACAAGCTGCCGATGCCGCGAATACTGGCCTCGCGCCTGATGTGTTGGCGGCGAATCTCCTCAGCCTGCGCCAGGTCTTCGATCGCAGGGTCGACCAAAGCCTCGGCAACCTCCGGGGCAGCAAACGGGTTCTCCTGGAACTGTCCCATCATCGCATTCACCCAAAGATAAAACACGAATTACGTATGACAGACTTTCTCGCCAACTCGCATTGTCGCAACCGCCCGCTGGCGTATTCGCGAGTTGCCTCCCATCAAGGGCCTCACAGAACCGATGCGTGTTACCACGGTTTCAGAAACCAAGATGGCTATTTACACTTTGGTCATCGCCAACAAGAAATTTGGATTGAGCGACTCGAAGGTCAATCTTTCCAGCTGATCGGTTCCCCGGGCAACGTTCACCATCCACACCTTCACATCGGAAGTATGTTCTCCCATCGCCCGTCGCAGCTCTGCCAGATTGTCGATCGAAACAAGACTCACCACGAGACGTCCCCCGGCACGTAATCGTTGATAGGCAGCGGCCGAAATACGTGTTACTTCGCGACCGCTACCTGCGACAAACACGGCATCGGGATCTGAGATTTTTTCCCAGGCCTCGGGAGCCTTGCCTAGTACGGGAACCACGTTGGCCACCTTAAAACGGGCAGCATTTTCAATAATCAGACCATAATCCTGGGCATCCATTTCAATGGCATAGACAGTGCCTTCACTCGCCAACTGGGCTGCCTCGATGCTGACCGAACCACTTCCGGCTCCCACATCCCAAATAATACTTGAGGGTGCAATATCAAGCAGAGCCAGCGCCAGAGACCTCACTTCGGCCGGTGTCAGCAACCCCTGCTTGGGCTGTGACTGAAGGAATGCTTCATCAGGATTTCCAAAAAGTCTTTGGCCGATTGCTTCGCGTGGGCGATCAGGCGCATCGGGCTGACGAATCAGTACCATCACATTGAGAGAATCGAACCGCATGTTGGTCATCTCGGCCAACGTACCCCGAGTTACCCGTTCGTCACGTGACCCAAGATTTTCACAAACATAGGCGGTAAAGTAGTCGATGTGCCGTTCCAGTAGCGCTTTGGCAATTTCCGGTGGGCCATGCAAATCGGTCGTGAATAACCCAACCCGCTGAGAGGTGCGAATTTTCTCCAACACCGCATCCAGTGGATGGTTGGCAAGATTGGTGAGGTAGGCCTCTTCCCAGCTTTCCATGACGCGGGCGAAAGCCAACTGCATACTGCTTACGTGGGGAACAACTTCGAATCGTTCCTTTCCAAGGGTTTCGCAAATGTAGCGTGCCAACCCGTAGAACATCGGATCGCCATAAACCACCAGCACAGTACGGCGCTGGCCAGCCACCTCAATTTGCTTCAGCAGGTCGTCGAGATCGCCACCGATTACCTTGCGGTCAGAAGGCAAGTCGGGCAACAGGTCCAGTACCCGCTCGGTCCCCAAGAGTAGTTCAGCGCGTTCGATCAACTCTCGAACCGACGCAGAAACCGCATCGAGCCCGTCGTCGCCAATACCGATGATATGGATTTTGGGAAGCATGTTTGCACCGTCGCCTTGCCGCTGATTCTACGACAGGAGTCGCTACAGGAAAACCACCTGGGAATCAGCTTAAATCAACCAAAGATTTCCACCCATCGGTCATTCCGCCACAAAACAACGCATCGCGTGATGGTCGAGCGTCACTACACTACCCGTTTTGAGCAGCGGCCCATCGGCTTCCGGATAGATATCGTTAGGGGACTGAGCCTCCGTATCGAGTAGCAATCGCCAGCGGAGCTGGCCCGCTGGTGAGGGAATGTTAAACGCCTGGGGACTTTGTCCAGCATGCATCAATATCATCACCTCCCTGGCGGCCGGGTCATCAATCCCACTGGTGCCAAAAAGGCAGACAAGGCTGTGGTAGGTCGCTTGCCAGTCAACTGGCTCCCCGGCAGCACCATACCAGCTCACATCGGGTAAACCGTGTGGACCGCTGGCGGTACCGGTCAGGAATGACGCGCGGCGGACGTTCGGCTGGTGGAGCCGGAAGGTCACCAGGCCCTTGAAGAAACGGAGCAGTTCCGCATTTCGCTCCAACAATCGCCAATCGAACCAGGTGGTGGCATTGTCCTGGCAGTAGGCATTGTTATTGCCTCGCTGGGTTCTTAGCACTTCATCACCGGAGAGAATCATAGGGACTCCCTGGCTGAGTAATAGCGAGGCCGCAAAATTTTTGGCCTGCCGGATTCGCAACTTCGTGATGGAGCGACGCCTGGTGGGGCCTTCGACACCGTAATTCGAACTGTAATTATTGTTGTCTCCGTCGTGATTTTCCTCGCCGTTCTCCTGGTTATGCTTCTGTTCGTAACTAACCAGATCATTCAGCGTATAGCCGTCGTGCGAAGTGACGAAGTTAATACTATGGTATGGCTGCCGACCACTGGGTTGATAGAGATCACTGGAACCGGACAAACGTGTTGCTATCTTTCCAGTCATTTCAGCGTCGCCCCGCCAGTAGCGGCGAATATCGTCTCGGTACAATCCATTCCACTCGGCCCAGCGGGAGGTCGCAAAGCAGCCAACCTGAAACGCCCCGGCGGCATCCCAAGCCTCGGCGATAATCTTTGTGTCAGCGAGCATAGGATCCTCGGCAATGATCTCTACCATCGGGGGATTCGGGACTAATTCACCATCCCGATTGCGGCTCAAAATCGACGCCAAATCAAAACGAAATCCATCGACGTGGTAGTTGTAAACCCAATGTCGCAAGCAATGGAAAATCATTTCGCGGACCGTAGGATGATTCCCATTGACCGTATTGCCGCAACCGGAAAAGTTTTTGTAGGTTCCATCGTCATTGAGCATGTAATAGACACTGTTTTCCAAACCTTTGAAGGACAATGTCGGGCCCCGATCATTTCCTTCGGCGGTGTGATTGAAAACAACATCGAGAATGACCTCGATACCTGCGGCGTGCAAAGCCCGCACCATCTCTTTGAACTGGTAAACTTGATTGCCCGGCTTGTTGCCGTGCATGTATCCGCGGTGTGGTGCAAAGAATGCAATCGGGTCATACCCCCAATAATTGGGGCGATCCGACCTTGACCCGTCCGACTCCATCATCGGAAATTCATGGACCGGCATTAATTCAACGGCAGTCACCCCTAACGATTTGAGATAAGGAATTTTCTCGATCACGCCAAGATAAGTTCCCGGGTGTTGAACACCGCTGGTGCTGCTCCGCGTGAAACCACGAACATGCATTTCGTAGATGATGGTCTCGGAGAAAGGGCGTCGTAGATGCCGATCTCCCTTCCAGTCGAATGCATCCTCTACAACCACACACTTCGGTGGACGTACAACACCGTCGTCCGATGATTGAAACCGACCAGCCAGCGCCTTGGCATAAGGATCTATCAGCCTCGCTTGCAAATTAAAACGGTGACCTGACGCGGGATCGTATGGACCGTCGGCCTGCAAGTGATACAGTTGTCCCGCACGGAGCCCGGGAACAAATACGCTCCAAACATCACCCCATCGATCCGTTGCAGGATTGAACTCAATCAGGCGAGTTGGTTCACGGTCGCTGACGCGACGATACAAGAGCACCCGCATGGCGGTTGCCGACTTGCTGAAAACAACAAACTGCACACCGTCCTCGCGGACGATTGCCCCGTAGGGAATCGGGTAGTTGAACTGCATCGGTGGAATGGCTTTGGGCATGACCACGCTCGCTTGACGGGTCAGGAAATTGGTTGTTTGTGTGAGCATCGGAGCCATTGGGAGGGTCGGGTACAAAATGACAATCAGGTGAGGACCCGACCATCTCGGGAAGCAATAGCGAACGTGCCGATTCTGCGAAGCGGTCACAATGGCTAAAGACGTCCTTTTACCTTCGACATCTCGCAAGGAAACACTTTACTCAAGAAGGTATCGTACCTTAGACCTTGGGCGGTCAGCATCCTCAGAATCCTCGCCCCGAACCCTTCCCCCCTTAGAGGACGCACCGGCGGCAGAGTGAACCAAATCGAATCAAGTCACCAACTGCCTACCTACCACTTGCCAGTCAGGGCATGCCGCTCGTAGAATCGAGGGCTCAGCTTGAATCCCCCTTCCCCTCCTATCTCTAATGACTAAAACAACTTATAAAGATTCGGGAGTTGACCTTGAACTGTACGGCAAGGCGATGGCCCAGCTACCCTCCCTGCTGAAGCGGACCCATTCACCCCGGGTTCTGCCCTCAGAAGGAGGATTCGCTGGCCTTTTCCAACTCGATTTTTCCGGCCAACTCTTCTCGCGCAACTATGTGAACCCGGTCCTTGTCTCGGCAACTGATGGAGTTGGCACAAAGCTCAAAGTCGCCCAGAAGGCTGGTATCCACAACACCATCGGCATCGATCTGGTCGCAATGTGCGTTAACGACGCCCTCTGCACCGGGGCGGAACCTTTGTTTTTCCTCGACTACGTGGCCATGTCGAAAGACGATCCGCCGCGACTCAAAGAGATCGTCGAAGGCATTACCACCGGGTGTCTACAGGGCCATATGGCCCTTGTAGGAGGAGAAACGGCAATCATGCCTGATTTATATCAGGTCGATGATTATGACCTGGCCGGTTTTTGTGTCGGAGTGGTAGAGCGGGAAAAAATCCTGGACGGTTCTGCCGTCACCGCTGGAGATACCATCATCGGTTTAGCTTCCAGTGGCCTTCACTCGAATGGCTACAGCCTGGTGAGAAAAGCTGTCTTCGAATTAGCAGGCCTGCAAATGGACCATTGGGTTGAGTCCTGCCAGGCAACCGTCGGTGAGTTACTTCTTGAGCCAACCACTATTTACGTGCAAGCTGTCCGCAGCGTACTGAACCACTACAAGGTCAAAGGTGTGGTCCACGGAATTGCCCATATCACCGGCGGAGGACTTCACGAAAATCTTGCCCGCTCGCTCAACCCGCGTGTCGATGCACAAATTCAAGCCGGCAGCTGGGACATCCCTCCCTTGTTCGATTGGTTGCAAGAAATTGGCAATATCGACCAGCAAGAAATGGAACGGGTCTTTAATATGGGGATCGGGCTGGTCTTGGTGGTAAGCCCCTACTTTGCAGAAAGTATTCAACAACAGCTCACCAATTCCGGCCATAAAAATTGGATTCTGGGATCGGTCGTCGAAGGCACCGGCACGTCAGGCTGGGCCTAGCAACGAACTGGCAACGCAACCAACGGCCCACGTAGCCTGGTCAATCCAGAGCAGGAAATGTTGTCGCACTAACCTGCGCGGCGGGAAGCCCGCTAGCCGAGGAAGATCTGGCAACCGCATCACGAATTGCATCCACGATTCCGCCGACCGTATAGCCATCGCGAAATACAATCGGATGATAGGGATCACCACCCGGAAAAATTGCGATGACCGGCACACCATCGCTGCCGAGTGCCTTGATCGTCTCTGCAAGTTCAGTTGGTTGTTTAGTGAAATCGCCGTAGAGCGTCACCACACCGGCCTTCTTGATGGCACTCATCACCGGCTCGGTATGCAACACGGTATCTTCCAACACTTTGCAATTCATACACCATTCTGCCGAAAAATCGACCAGCACGGTGCGGCCATCGATCACCGCGGCCTGCTGAAGTTCGGTTAGACTGAACGGTGGCCATGGTTCCACTTCGACCGATTCCGCCCCCCCTCCCAACTCCACCACATTCGTCAACACCGAAACCAGGTTTCCAAAACCGATCAGACCGGCCAGCAAAACAATCGCCGCAGCCGTGCCCCATGCTTCTAAACGGTCCCTCAGGCCTGCAGTGAGTGGCGTTTTTGCGACGGCCCAACATGCCAGCCCAATACCGAGAAGCAATATCAGGGTAGGAACCACTGCTTGTTCGTCAATAAAGGAGAGTAAAAAGACCACTGTTCCCAAGAGAATAAACCCCATCAGCTGCTTGAAAGTCACCATCCAGTTTCCCGGTTTCGGCAGGAAAGCAATCAAGCGGGGAAACGCACCTATCAGCAAATAGGGACTCGCCATTCCAACACCCACACTGCCAAAAACCAGTAGCGTAGTACCAGGTGTTTGTCGCACAGCCCAACCAATCGCCGAGGCCATAAACGGTCCCGTGCAAGGAGTCGCGAGAATCGTCGTCACCACTCCCTTGAGGAACGCACCCAGCGGGCCTTCTTTCGTAGCCATTTCCTGCGTACTGCCACTCCCAAAGAATCCTGGAATTGGGATCTCCCATACTCCTAGCAGACTTAACGCCATCGCAAACACCAGGCCGGCCAGCATGACGTTAAATGCGGTGCTGCCGAATTGACCTCCCCATGTCAAACCAGCCGTGACCGCGAGGCCGGCGAGGACCAGAAAGACGGTCACGATTCCCAACGAATACCAGATGTTCAGCACCAGTGCATGGGACCGACTGCGACCAGACTGCTCCACAAAGCTCATCACCTTCAACCCGATGACTGGCAAAACACATGGCATCAAATTGAGTACCACACCACCCACAAAAGCAAATATCAGGTAGTGCAGAATCGACCCCTCGGGCTCCATAATCTTCATCTGCCTGAGGTCATAAGTCTTCCCGACCGCAACCGGTTCTGAATGTTGATTTGCCAGTTTTTCAGCGGCAGAATACTTGGCAGAAGTAAACTGCACCGGAATCGAGGATCCGTTGCGCTTGTTGCCAACGTCAACGGTGACCTGGAATTGGGCGGCTGTCGGAACTTCACAACTCCCGCTTCCGGCTTCCCCCTCGCATGCCTGAAAACCGATCAACCCTGAAATCTGGTGAGACCCTGGTTTTGCAGTAGATGGAACATCAAGGCGCATGGTCCAGGTCACCTCACCCGAATGAATCCGAGCCAAACCCCAACCAATATCCGATTGATCCTGGAGGATCTCGCGAGCCGTGGTCGTAGGTGGCTCTGCCCTCAGCCCGGAGGTGGTTTCAAAGGCAATCAGCGTTGGCTTGGGACCAACCTCGCTGGCCCGATCTGCCCAGGCGTATACGTGATATTGGGCTGCTGGTCGCAAACTTAGCGACAAGGTCACCGAGCCCCCTGGCTCGACTTCTTTGGCGGATAAGGCTCCTGCAACCACCACCGAAGAATCCTGCGGCTGATATGTCCCTGCATTTTGCATATCGATTGATGCATCATCCACACCCGCAGTTGGCTTGGCAGGACTGCCCGCCTGATCATACGTTAAGGGGCCAATTGGAACGCCAGAACCGAGTGTCGCATTAAACGGTAAACGGATCGGAATACAGGATTCTTTGCATACCTGCCCGTGAAGCACGCCTTCGATCTGCAACTGCTTGGCATCGACTCCCTCGGCAATTTTGATCGGGGCATACCAGGTGACGATGCCCGTATGTTCTTGAATCTCCAAACCGACCCACGCAACATCGTCGATATAGGAATGGTAATGAGGATTGGCGACAAATGGCCCCAGGAGTTGGTAGGAAGAGGAGGGCTCAAGGTCAATTTCGGTCTTTAGGGGGCCCCCTGACGGCTGGGTAATGGAATAGAGATGCCAGTCTGTGGCAATGTCTGCAGTGATCATGAGTACCGCAGGCCGGTCGTCATCGGCAGCCGTGAACTCTGCCATCACCGAAATCGGATTGGTATCCGTACCATCACCCGCCCCAAATCCACCGCCCAGGTTTCCAGGCAATTTGAACTGGCTAAAACCTGGCCTGGTGACCAGCATGGCCAAAATCCCCACCAGGCAACAAGTGGTCGCCAAGCGTAACCGTTGGTTGGTCATAGGTTGTGTGTCCCTTTGCAGGATGTCCCTTCGCAAACAAGCCGTTACCGGTGAAAACATGCGGTAATTTTAAGGCGTGACCGCCTCTGGGCCAACCAAGGGTCGCAGCAGTAACCTCCACTTGGCTCTCAGCCTGCGAAGGTTCCCAAAAATCGCCTGATGGGTCAATTGTATCCGACAATGATGGCTGGACGATCATCCAGTGACAATTATGGCAATCCAGCAGAACTCCCGGTGGCAAGTTGGAAAATTCGGTCCACAAGCTGCTCGAACCGGCCCAAAACCGCAGGCTGTGGCTCAAACGTGCGATGTTCCACGTAAATCCACCGGATCCAGTTGCAACCTGCCAGGATTATTCCGACCGGGACCAGCGCCGAAATTGCTTGCCGCTCAGAGGGTTCAAGTGGGCGGACTGCCTGATAAGCATCCAGCCCAAACTGCCATTTCTGCAAATCACCATCCACCAAACTGTCCAACAATCGCGTCACGTCAACTGCCGGCATGTCGATCCGCAAGGCCCCAAAATCGACCAATCCGGTGACCTCGTTTCCGACAAATAGAACGTGGTCGTGCCAAATGTCGCCAATACAAGGTTGCCGTGGAAATCGCAGGTCCGCCAACGGAGCCAGACCAGCCTTTGCCGCCGGAATCACTTTCGAAACGAGCGTCAGGAATTTGCGGGCCAGTGGGGCAAGCCCCGGGAACGTGTCGGCAGTCACTTGCTCTGACAGGCGCCCTATCTCCCCCGGAGTCAGGGCTGTCAATCGGCCCAGTCGGTCCGCAACGGCCGACTGGGTTCGGGGCTTCCAGGACCGCGGAATTGTCTGGACTTTTGACCACTGGGGCAAAAAATCGTGGGTCGCTTGATGAAATGTCGCCAGGCTCTTCATCGCCGCAACCAGTTTCTGGTTGCTAGGCTGATGGTGAAAATTTGCTTCTCCTTTCAGCCAGGGGCAAACTTCCCACAGGGAACCTGCGTAAGAAACGAAGGAGTTTCCTTCGCGTCCCTGAACCGGGATCGGCAAAATCTGCACTCCCCGCTGACCAGCGAACTGAAGCACGGCGTGGATCAAGGCAAGTCGCTCGTGCGACGGGTGCTCCGGTGGCCACCGCCGAACAACAAATTCGCCTTCGGTTGTAGAAATTCGCCAAAACTGGGCTCCGCTAAATCCTCCTGCCCCACCTAGCGATTCAACCTGCAACGGCTGAAAGGGTGCCGGGTAGAGGGCCAGCAAATCAACGAGGTTGTACTCCATGCCGTTACGCCCAATTACGAGGCCAACACCACCGAATTCACTTTAGGGGTCAGTCAAAGTGCGAAAAATAGGGTATAGTTATCTGGCAAAATGTGCGGGTTGGCCGGTTTCGTCCACACCCTGCAGCCAGGGTGAATTGTGACTTTTGGTATCCAAGGACGTTATTATGCTTCGCCTCCCAGCTTCGCGACCCATGATTATCGCTGCATCCCTTGTTTTCGCAACACTGTTGGTTTCGTCGGCCACCTCAGAAGAATCGGTACAACCCGATTCTCCCGAAACCGCCGCAGAAAAAACACCCGATCCTTCCAAGACTCCAGCAGCGGCGGTTGCGAAAGCAACTGGTGGCACTGCCCCGTCACCCTCGCCACAAAAAAAAGCAACCGCAAAGCCCAAATACAAACCCTACTCGGAAGTCCTCAAGGATGCCCAAAAAATTGACGGGCTGGTTACCCTCCACCGCAAAGACGACCGGCTGTACGCCGAGTTGCGTCCCAATCAACTGAACAAGGACTACATCGTACTGATTACAATCGCGCGAGGAATTGGCCAACAACCTCTCGTTGGCGGATTCAGCTGGGGATTCGGCGACGACTGGGTGTGGCAATTCCGCAAGGCAGGAGAACGCCTGCACCTGGTGCGAAGAAATGTGCGATTCACGGCCGATGCTGGTAGCCCCACTTCCAAGGCAGTCCAACTGGCTTACACCGACAGTGTGCTGTTCAGTTTGCCGATCGTGACCAAAAGCTCCGGCGGCAATTACGTCGTCGACGTTTCTCCTATCTTCATGAGCGACCTTCCGCAGATTTCCATGATCCTATCGGGATACCGCTTCTCGCCCACCAAGTCGACCTGGGCGGAAATCAACGGCTTCCAAAAAAATCTCGAAATCCAGGTCGCAGCGACCTACGCCTCCGGGGGAGAAGCTGAAATCGACTCGGTTCCGGACAGTCGCGGTGTTACCATCAACGTGCACTACTCCATTAGCGAGCTTCCAAAAACCTCGTACCAGCCCCGACTCGCAGACGACCGGGTGGGTTACTTCCTAACGGTCATCAAAGACTTCTCCAAAAAAGATCCAGAAGATCGATTCAACCGCTACATCAATCGGTGGCATTTGGAAAAGTCGGACCCAACTGCAGAGGTCTCACCACCCCGCGAACCGATCACGTTTTACCTGGAAAAGACAATTCCCTTCAAGTACCGCAAACCGATTCGCGATGGCATCCTGGAATGGAATAAGGCCCTGGAAAAAGCGGGGTACTACGATGCCATTAACGTGATTCAACAACGCGACCACGACAAGTGGGAACCTGGTGACATTCGTTACAACACCTTCCGGTGGATAACCTCAGGAACGGGCTTTGCCATGGGACCTTCACGCGTCAATCCCACAACCGGACAAATCCTCGACGCCGACATTATTTTTGACTCCAGCTTCCTGCAATACTGGAAACAAAAGTACGAGACCTTTACTCCAGAAGGCATCGAAATTTTTTGTGGTGGGCCTCTTGATTTGGAAAGCTACGAGACACAGCAGCAAACACTCCCTCCCCGCCTGCAACACTTCCACAGCTCGCGATGTGCTTGCAACCTACTCGGAGGCATATCGCACCAATTTGCATTCGGCGCCACGATGGCCGCTTCCCGCAAGAGGAGTCCCAAAGACATAAACAAACTGATCGTGCAGGGACTTAAGGAAGTTACCATGCATGAAGTGGGACATACGCTAGGCCTGCGGCACAACTTCAAAGCAAGCACTCTCTACTCGCTAGCCGACGCGAATGACGTTACCAAAACGAGCGAGACCGGTCTCTCTTCTTCGGTCATGGATTACAATCCGGTTAACCTGGTACCCGAAGGCGCTACGCAAGGCGACTATTTTTCCACCACCATCGGTCCTTACGACTACTGGGCAATCGAGTACGGCTACAAATCACTCCCAGGAAAATCACCAGTGACCGAAATTGATGAATTGGAAAAAATCGCCTCGCGCAGCGGCGAACCGGAACTCGCCTACGGTACCGACGAAGATGCCCGCAGCATTGATCCGGACCCACACACTTCTCGTTACGATTTTGGCCAGAATCTCGTCGAGTATGCCCAACGACAGGCACAACTTGTCGCTGAGGCATGGCCTGGCGTCATCGAGGAAATGACCGATGAAGGGGAAAGCTACGAACGAACCCGTCGGGCGTTTGGTGTGCTGATGGCAACGCATGGCCGAGCAATGTACATGGCCGCCCGCTACATCGGGGGGTTGCACGTAAGCCGCAGCCACAAAGGTGACGACAACGCATCACCGCCGCTTAAAGTTGTCACCGCCGATCAACAACGGGATGCCCTGCAACTGCTTGAAGAACAGGTCTTTAGCGATGCTCCGTTCAACTTCCCACCGGAAATCTACAACCACCTTGCCGCATCCCATTGGTCTCACTGGGGAACCAACCTTCCCAAACGTGCAGACTACCCTGCCCACGAAGTTATTTTAATGTGGCAGGATAGGATTCTCCAGCAGGTTATGTCCTCACTTACACTCACACGACTCCATGACTCCGAACTAAAAGTTCCCGAAAGCGAAGATGCGTTAACAACGGCTGAACTGCTTCAGCGCCTGACCAACTCGGTCTTTTCAGAAACCGAATTGCTCGGCAAAGAAAAGGACGAAGTGGAATACACGAATCGCAAACCGGCCATCTCCAGCCTGCGGCGAAACCTGCAACGGGCCTACCTGCGCCGCCTCTCAAAACTGAGTTTGGGACAGACCACGGCCCCCGAGGACTGCCAAACGGTTTCATTCATGGAAATTACGCGGCTCAAAACCCGAATCGATCAGATCCTGGCAAGTGACCTGAAACTGGATGGCTACAGCCGCGCACACCTGCAGGAAACCTCGTCCCGAATCACCAAAGTGCTCGACGCCACGATGATGATCTCTCTCTGAGATCGCTTATTAAATTCAGCACTTGGTCCGAGGCCATCGGCACGTTAACCTAAGGTCGGTTGGTTTTTGCTACCTTTCCCGGGCAGGGTCCCGGAGAAAGTAACCTGAACCTGTTAGCCGTAGGATCTGATGCCAAATTTTGGAGGATGATTCTCATCCAAGGGCCCAGCCCCCAATTTACGCAAGTGGAATCACTTCCATGAAGCTTGTCATCGCCGTTATACAACCGACCAAATTGAATGCCATTCAGCAGACTCTGGCAAAGATTGGCATCCATGGCATGACAGTGACCGATGCCATGGGCTATGCCCGACAGCGCGGACACAAAGAGATTTACCGTGGCTACGAATACAAGACAAACCTGCTCCGCAAAGTTGCCCTCGAAATTGCCGTGAGCGACGACAACCTCGAAGCTGTCATTACCTCCCTTGAAGAAGTTGCCCGAACCAGTGCCAAAGGGAACATTGGTGATGGAAAAATATTTGTCCTTCCCATCGACGACGCAGTGCAAATCAACGACGGATTGCGCGGCCAAATTGCTTTGTAGCGGCCTGGTCGAGCGTCGAGGCTCACCTCAAGAAAGCCAGATTCAGCGTGAGAGTACTTTTACTCAGTTGCGATTTGTTAGTTGGTTCCCAAACCTCCGGGGCGGCTCGGCGGCGTAATGTCGACTTACAGATAGTATCCGATTCGACCCAACTTCTAGCGACTGCCCAGGCAGAACCGGTGAAACTCGTGTTCATCGATCTTGGCACATCCGGGTTTGACATCGCCCTGGTAGTCCAGCAAATCCACTCGCTCAAACCGCAACCGCGAATTGTCGCGTTCGGTCCCCATGTTCACCGGGCAAAGCTTTCCGCAGCCCGTGCGGCAGGCTGCGACTGCGTGCTAAGTCGTGGAGAATTCCATGCGAAAATCGATGCGATTCTAGAGGAACATCACTCCTCTTGTGAGGCTGAGTGCCCACAACCAGATCGATTGGATAGCTAACACTAGTTATCCAGATTCGTATCTCCAGCTTCGGCGGGTCGGTCAACGACAACCTCGGGGATATTCATTTCGTCGACTTCCAGCGGCGGCATACCAAAGTCGGGCTCGTCGTCATCATCAAAGACCTCGTCCACCTCAGCGGCATCGATATCGCGACGCAACAAGAGATAGATTCCAACAGCAGAAACCCACAAGAAACTTGCCTGGTAACCAGCTGCTACGGCCGTCAGCATGCTTTTCCAGAATCCAATCACTTGATGCGCAGTTTGCAACACCCCCTTCGGGCCAGCCGCCTGGTCTCCATCCCCGACTGGAAAGTCGCGTTGAACAACCACCTGGGCCATCGTCTCTTGATCCAGGCCAAAACTGACTGCCCAATCCCCCAAGCCAATGGTTGCAAGGGCAAACGCTTTGACCACGAACATTCCAAATGTCCCTATGAGGCCAGCAAAGAAAACATACCAAATGAGTCGTAAAGGGCGTTGATAGGTGTAAGCGTAGGAGCGACTCACCGCATCAAACGCATCGGTTCCCTCAACGCTGATGGTGGCCCACATTAACGGCCAGCCAACCAGCAGGCCGAGCAGAATCAAGGCCATAAAGAGTCCGTACACCAGCACCAATGGCCACAGGACAGCAGCGATCAACGCCAACCAATCCCATTGCATTCCCAGACCCAAAACGACTAACTGAATTGCAAACAAAGCCGCAGCCGCCATGACCATAAGCGGAGCCAGGCTGTAGGAGACAAGGGATCCCCAGGCAAAACGAATCACCTGCCGCAGGTCGGGAATCTCACTCCGGGTCAAAGACAATGCTGCAATACGGGTGATCGCTCCACCCACTAACCCCCAAACAATGATTTCCCATACTCCACAAAGAAGCAGGCAAAAAAAACCGGGTAAGGTTAAATCCTTGTCGAACAGGTCGACAAAAGGACGCGTCAAATGGTTCCAGAGTTCAATCGGGGCCTCAGTCAATCCCGCCATCGCTGTTTTGAACAGCTCACCAGCACTTTCTGGAGTCTGGGAAGCAGATACCGTGAAATCCGTGGAATTTTGCCAAACCCACTGGCAACCGGTAGTTCGCCATTTGTTAAGTACCGGGTCGTCGATCCCGTCAAAAACGAAAAACGTAATCACAGTCCAACCTGCGGTAACTACGATCAGACCCACAGTGCCTAACATCAGCACCCGAATCAACAACGCGATTCGAACACAACGTGTAAGTATCAACCACGGGCAAATCTCGTTCCAAGCAATCTCGCGAAGTTTACCTTGCTGATCGGGCATAGATATCTGTCTTGTTTATAAACCGTTGCGCGTCGTGCCGCAGTCGGGCTTCAGAAACGTCAAGCCTCGCTGCGCGGAAATCTAAGCCACTAAATGCAAAAACCAAATGCAAAAACCAAACCCAAAAACCCTGCCCCAAACTATGGGCCAGCCCGTGGAGCGGTATCACCCACCACCTCAGGTGGTAACTCTTCGTCTTCTGGATCGGGAAGCCTCGGCAAAGAATACCTCTCGCCTAGCCATCGAGAAAGATCAATGGTTCGACACCGCTCACTGCAAAAAGGCATCGCAGCAGTCGGACTGGTGGCTTCAAATTTTTTATCGCAAATCGGACAAAGCATAACGGACTCATTATCTTCGTTTCGCCGGGATTAGCAACGGGACCTGACAAACCAGAAGTTGTCGGGCCGCGTAAAACGGTCCCCTCGAGACTTTTTTGGGGGAATCCCGATTTTCAATTGCCGTTTTGGCCCAAACCAACGCCAAATAACCCTGCGACCAGCCGACTCAGCGGCTCCAATGATCGATTTGAGCAACCCCAGCCACACTCCCCGAAATCGCCGTGCTGCCGGGAATCATGGAAACTTTGCCCCGATTTACCGACTTCTCCCTATTTCATCGAGAGGCCAACGAAAGTACTCCTCAGCGCTACGTCAATCCAACCCATCCCCAATACTCCATCCAATGGTAAATCCAGGGGTGGGTCCAAGGGTTCCAGGTCGGGTACGACACCGATACTACCGACAAAGCGAGCAGCGCCAGGCCCAAAGCTTTTCCGATGCTCGATTTGTCAAGTTCGTCGGCAGCTGGCAGCATCACCAAAATCCACAACGGGGCAAACCAAAACATCCACCGAAAACCACTCGTCATACCGCCGTAGTTACGATCCTGCTGGGGGCGAAAGCCGATGTAAAAGGCGAGGCAAATGACGGTCAAGAAAACGACGAGAATTGCCAGTTCCCTGGTTGGCCCGGGACCCCGCCAGAGCCATAAGCACGCCCCAACAACGCTCAACAACCAAACCGGTGTGAGTGAAAAAATACCGTGGTGCCCCACAAGCACATGCATCGCATAGGTTCCACGACAAGACTCCCCTTTGTCGATCCCTCGCGGTGCCAACCAGTAACTCTGCCGCTGCTTACCATTCACTTCATAGGTGTATTGGTACCAGTTGTCCTCTGGATCCGTGACGCTACGATGCGCATAAGGTGGGCGCCAACTGTTGTGAGCCACGTAATTCGTTACAAAAAAAGCGGCAACGACCAATAGTACTGCGGGCAAGAACCCACAGGTCGTTTTGCCGGGAGCTTTGATGAATAGGTAGAGTCCCAGGACCACCAACAGTAACAGCGCTGGCAATTCGGTTGCTGCGGTCAAGGCCGCCATCAGGCCAGCAAGGGCAAACCATCCGAGGTGCCGTTTCCCCGCACATCGAATCTGCACAACCGCATAGAGAGCCACTGTCGCACAGACAGCTGCCACGATGTGGTTGTTAAGAACCGTCGCAAACGTCGACAGAAAAGTCCCCAGGGTAGCAACCGCAACGACGAAAATTCGTCCCCAGTCAGTCTGGCCAAATTGGTCCACCAGTCGGGCTATCAGTACAAACATGCACACCAACGGCAGGATGTTAACAAACAGCAGCAAAAACCGCCCGATCTCATAGGGATGGGTTCCCAGCGTCGCTCCCGTCAGGCGATGGATGCACCAATATGGAACCGCCACCAACGTTGACAGGAGGGGTGGCTTGCTGGAATACAGATGCAACTGATCGTCACGGCCACGATGCTGGACTTTGTCGATTGAATCCCAGTTCGGCAGGCCAATCAAAGCATCAATTTCATAAGTCCCTTGTTCCACCAGGGCGCGAACTGTCAACCAGCGGCTCCGATCATTGCTACTGAGAAAAGGCCGCTGGATTTTCAGCTTTTCCTCGAGTTGGGCCTTGCGATCGGCCAACTGCTGCTCCAGCTGCGCGCCAGCCAAACCTTTCGCCTCGAATCGGAGACGCTCTTCCTTTAATCGCCGCGCAATACGGTAGGCCTCCAGACGAGCGCCATCAACCGAATTGACCGAAAGCAAACGACCCGACAAATTGCCAATGGCCAGAGCAATCAACAATACGTAGACACCCCAGCGAAGTTTTTCGCGCCCGGTCTTGTCGTGAGTCGGCATGAAAAATGACTGCGGTTATTGTGTTTTGGTTCGCGGCTCGGCATGGTCTGCCTTGGAATCAACCGCCGGCTCAGTATGTTCGGCAATAGAATACGTATCCATATCTCGCGCCAGGAATGCAGCAATCATTTCGCCAAGCAACCCGATCGATAGAAACTGAGCCCCTAAGATACATAACGCCAGGGAATAATAAAGGGCTGCAGTTTGGTGTAAATGCACAGGCTGCACTCCATCGATCAGGCGACTGCCACACCACTGTGTCGCCAGAATGAGCATCCCCAGCCCTCCCAAGAGAAACGACAAGAGCCCTACAGTACCAAGAAGATGTTGGGGACGGTCTCCGTAGCCCGTAATGAATTTAACCGACAGCAAGTCGAGAAAACCTTTGGTAAAACGCTCCACGCCATATTTCGATTTCCCATGCTTACGAGGTCGATGGTTGATCACAACTTCCGCAACACGAAATCCGCGCGACGCGGCGAGAACCGGAATAAACCGATGCAATTCTCCGTAGAGACGGATCTCATGAACAACATCCCGCCGAAAAGCCTTTAGCCCGCAATTGTGGTCGTGGAGCAATACCCCCGTCAGCCAACCAACCAACCGGTTGAATACCCAGGAAGGAATCACCTTATGCCAGGGGTCATGGCGCGGCTGCTTCCAACCACAGGCCACATCACAATCCGACCCGAGGCGAGCCAGCAACTTGGGGATTTCCGCCGGATCATCCTGCAAATCGCCATCGAGCGTAACGATCCGTTCTCCCCGGGCAGCATCAAAACCAGCGGCGAGGGCAGCCGCCTTGCCAAAATTTCGCCGAAAACGAATCCCAAGCACCCGAGGATCCTGGCTTGCCAGTTGAGAAATCAGCGACCAACTCCCGTCTCGTGAGCCATCATCCACAAAAATGATTTCCAACGTATCCTCAAACGACGAAGCAAGCTCATGAAGCTGATCATGAAGCTCCTCAATGCTCTCTGCCTCGTCGTAAACAGAAATAATGACCGAAATCATGGAAACGTCCGAAAATGCCAGGAATGCTTGACTGCCTTATCTCCAGAATACCATGGAAAGCTCGTCCTTAGAGAAGCTAGCAACTGAAATACCACCGTGAGAGGCTAAAATACCACTGAGAATCCAGTATGCACCGCTGGGGGAGGCCACGGCAAGACCGTTGCACGACTCCATTCTCTGACGCTACCAACGGGTAAGGACTGTTTACGATTTCTCTAGGTGGATCCTCTCCGCAGCGATAGAATGCGGGCGGTGCGGCTGGTCTTCAACAATTCGTGGGCGAGAGATCGACTGTGCACCTTCCCGCGTCGAACTTTTTTCGAATGGAATCGTCAAGATGCATCCTTTCAAATTTTCCCCGCTCTTTGTCGTTTTAGCCGTCGCTTACTGTCCCACTCTGGCTGCAGAAGTTCCCCCACACTCGCCAGAGTTGGTCCCCGTAAAGCCCGTTCAACAGGCACCGCTTCACCGGACAACGTATCAGCAACTTACCGGAGGCTGGAACGGGAATACTACCTCCGCCGGTCGATACGAACCCACCGGCGGGGCAAGCCCCAGCCCCCCAGCAGCGCCAGCCAATCTCACTACCGGCGGAGGGTCTGGCCTGGGGAATACCTTGAACCAGGCCGCTCGAAAAACAGGCAACGAGTTAGCGCGGGCATACGATCGAACGTTTAGCACTTCATCGCCCGGCCCTCTCAAAACGGTTCAACAAGTGACCGCCGACTTCATCGGCGATACCAGCAAGCAACTCCAGAGTGCAGGCGCAGCGGTTACCAAAACTACCGAACGCTTGGTGAATCCTCCTCCGCATCCGCCACAAACTCCCCAGGCAACAGCCGCCAGACAACCGTTGGCAGCCCCACCTGCGACGACCACCGACCAGCTTGCCGCCCCCCCGCTGAACACCCAGCCAACTCTATCTACCAGCGGCCTTGGCGATGCGGGCTTCAACCCATTTGCCAATCGGCGCCCGGCAACCAACTCGCAAATACCTGCGACAAAATGGAATATGGGTTCCGGGGGCACCGGCGGAGTCGCTTTCCCAGCCAACGGACCGCCAAGCAACCTCCATCAAGCAGGTGAACTTCCCACCGTCGCCACCCCGCCACCGGTCGTAACCCCTACCGCTCCGCAACTGGCCCCTGTTGGCCTGGTCAATGTCACGCCTGTGGATCGACAAAACAAAACAGTCGCGGGTAGCAATTCCTTCACGAATAGTAGCCGCTGGCCTTCTCCTGCTGGCCAACCACAACCGGCCCCCTCCATCGCAGCACAAACACCCTCTGCGACGGCATTCAACAATGCTCCCCCGCTGACCAGTTTTAATAACGGTTCGCGAAATTATGGCAGCGGCCAACCACCCCTTACTCCCATCCCTAATCCGGGCCCATACCGGGATGCCTCACTGTTTCAGCCAGCAGGTTTAAATCCCACCGGACCACCTCCCCTCCCACAGCAACACTGGATTCCACTGATTATGACGGGCATCGGCCTAATGGGGTCGCTGGGAGCCAATCTCTTTCTAGGCTTCAGTTATCTTGACGTCCGGTACAAGTACCTGTCGGCCATCCGCCGGGGAACACGGCCCTTAAGGCGAACCGAGAAGGGCGAGGGCTGATTACCACCCCTCACCCGTCGACACCGAGCGAGGTGACCTCGAGGGATCCTGGCCATCCGTGCGACGCTTCACAAAGACGGTCGGAATCCTGCTGAAAAAACCAAACAGTCTACTGATCGGCTTCAGAACCATCTTCACCTGTGCGACGTCAGTGGCACGCCTTGAAAGTCTCCGGCGAACTCGAGTAACCTAGCGACCCGAATCGGGACTCCCCTGCTGGTCTCTGCCAACCGATCCACCAACGCCTGCGAGTGGCTGGACCATTGGATCGACATTTTGTCCCACCGCATGCTCCTCTTGAGGTGTCGGCGAGCCCCCTGTCGACGCGACTTCCATCCGAGTGGCCCACGTATACTCCACTTCGACCGGCTGACTGTCGGGTTGGTTGGGATCTTCAAATTCGTACTCGAACTCTGTGACCGGAGGAGGCTCAAGATCGAGCGTTTCCTCGTACGAATAATCAGGCAGCGGCTCGGACGATTGGACGATTTCAATCTGCTTGATTTTCCGCTCCTGGGCGTGTTCAGGAACGCGATCAAATCGCGACTCCCCAACCTCTTTTCCCTCCTTGTCCACTTCCCAGGGTTCCGAATCGATATCCTGGGGTTGAATCACGCTGGCTTGCACTGGTTCTAACGAAGTACCGGGTTCAAACCGGTCCGGCAAGTTACGCGCATCGGCTTTGATTTCCTGAAACATTCTCCATACATGTTTGTGGCATGTAAAAAATAACAGCTGGTGCCCTTGCTTGGAAAAATCATGCAAAACTTGCACAGCCGTCCTGGTACGATCGGCATCAAAATTCACCAGGACATCGTCCAGAATCATGGGTAGTTGAATACCACGCCGTCCATACATAGCCACCATCGCCATTCTTAGACTCACAAACAATTGCTCGCGTGTACCGGTACTGAGCACTTCCACAGGCAGCGACTCGCCATCGGCCGTTTCGACAAACAACACGTCCATGGCCAAGGGGGTCCACACACGCGTGTAGCGCCCATCGGTAAGCTTTCGCAGGTAACCGGAGGCTTCCAGTAGCGTTTCGGGCTGCCTGTTCTTTTCGTATTCTTTCTGAATTCGCTCCAGCATACAGTAAACGACTGCCCGCTCGCGCCACGCTTTCCGGGCCCTGTATATCTGTTGATCTATTTCGTCGATCTCCAACTGCTTATAGGCCAGGGAACGATCTTCGGCGCGGTGACGTTGCTGTTCAACCAGTTGCCCCCTCCGTTCCAAGAGCTCTTTAAGTTCAGCGACGAGCTGCTCATCGCGGGCGGTAATGGCCTGCAACTCTTCCTGCAGAGACTCGATCTTTTCCGGGACCATAAAAGCAGCAAAGTCTTTTTCCGAACCCCGCCGTCCAATGGCGGCCACGATTTCTCGACAAAGACCTTTGCGTTTTTCACGGAGCTTATCACCCTTGGCATGCTTATCAGCCAATTGACGCAACTCAGGCTCATCCTCCACACCCCACTGCTGAAACATGGCCTCACGACGTCCTGTCAGTTGCTGGACTACTCGGGCGTGTCGCGTTTCCTCCGCTTTGAGTTTTCTAGCTCTTACTTTTAAGGTATCGCGTCGCTTGAGCTGGTCTTGCTGGACCCGGTGAACTTCCAGCATGTGTTCCAGTTGCTCCAGCGGCGTCATTGCTTCTTCGACCAGGCTTGCCTCAATGGCCAGGTTGCGGATTCGTTTGACAACGGCCTCGAACTCGCGATGGCGCCGGTCGCGCTCTTCACAACGACCGGCTTTCCGCTCTTGAAAATCTTCCAACTGCCGCGAATTGCGGTTAATCCCATCAATGTCCACCGGCTTGACCGTCTCGGCCAACCCCAGAGACCGCACTTTGTTTTGCCAGTTACTGAGAGCCACTTCATGTTTCTTTCGAGCTTGTTCAAGCCGCGACTCGGCGGTCACAATCTCTTGCTGGGCCACTCGACGTTCATTTTCAACCGGCAGGGTCTTTTCGAGTTCGCTCAAGTGGTGTTCCGCCTGCTCCAACTTCAAGGCTGCGGACCCCTTGGCAAGAGGAACCTCCTGGGCCAGCTTTTCCTGTTCTTCCTCGGCCTGCTTGAGGCTCTCTTCTGCGTGCTCCCGTTCCAACTCCCAAGCATCAAATCGATCCCCCGCCATCCACTCACGGACAAACTTCCCTACAACGGCAGCAATGCAACCAACAATGCCCAACGGCCCAACCCAGCCAGCGAGCAGATGAAGCATCGAGCCCTCCGGAAGCCATCCAATCAACCGTGAACCAGCCAGGACACAACTGACAACAAACGCAATCAACAGAAACGAAAACCAGTTGAGTGACAAAAGCTGACTTTCGGCAAATTCATAATTCTTCTGCTCCAAGTTACGAAGCTTGCTCCGCGCCTGCCCAACGCGCTGCTCTACTTCCAGCCGGTGACGCAAAGTAGCCACCAGGTTGGTGGTCGCCTCAATATCGCCAGGCAAGCCCCTTTTGTCGCTGTTAGCCACAGCCGTCGTTAACTGGTCACGATAGTTGCGTTCGCTGTGATGGCGTGCCGCCAATTCCGCTTCAGCCTGATCGACAAGCGTCTTGGCTGCCTCAATCGCCCGCGCCTGGGGCTGCAACTGGTCTAACAAGTCGGGTGAAACAGGTCCCGCGTGAACACCGTCTCCCAGCCAACGGTTCACCAGCTGGGTCTGTTCAGCTTCGCATCGATTTTCCAATGCAACGATTTCTTCGTCCAGTTCTTCCATTTGCCGCTCGAGTCCCCCGATCCATTCCTGCTGTTCTTCGAGACCCAGGAGCCGAGAAGTATTTACCTCGAGCATTTGGTTGATATTAAGGGATTTAACCTCGCTACGGAGTTGCTTCCGCTGTGCCTTGCAAAGGTCACGATCCCGCTGGTGAGCGGCAATCCGTTCATTCAATTCTTCAAGTTCCGAAATGGCGGAATCGGAAAGTGGAACCAGATGATCGTACGAGGCAATCTGTTTGTCCAATTGGTCTCGTCGAATCCAAAGTGGCTTGAGGTTGATCGCAGTTTCCAGATGGCGTCCCTGCTTCCCAAGCTGCTTCGACTCGTCCTGCATTGCTTGAATCTCATCTGCCAGTTCGCGCAACTTGACCGCCGACTGAGCCCAACGTCGCCCTTTCTCAATCAATTCGTGGAGTTCTCCCTGCAGCACTTCACGACGTTCCACTAATTCCCGAATCGTGGATTTGGTATCCGTCACGTTAAGCAATCGCGATAAAGACCCTCGCAAAAGATGAATCACGTCGTACAGCGAAACGCGATCCACGCCCGACGCAAGCCGGTAAAGCCACTGCGCTGCGGCCGTCCCACTCAAGGTTCCCAGCTCTTGAATTTCGCGCAAACCGACTGCAAAGACGTTGTTGTACGTCATCTCGTCAACGTGCTCGAGCGCCTCCAGAAGTTGCCGATCGCCGTGCTCAATACCGTCGGAGGCAAAAATCGTGACCTTTCCCACATCTTTTGGACCCCGGTCAGCAATCCGCTGGATTTTGACCTCCCCCAGTTCACCGTCCACGTTGAGCCATCCCCCTGGAAGGCCACCCGCCAGAGGGGGGAGGTACTGCTTGCGCCGCTCTGGGGAAATCCCATACAACACCGACCGCAAAAACTGCAGGAGGGTGGTCTTGCCTGCTTCGTTGGGGCCATAAAAGACGGTCATCCCGGGCGATAAGGCGCGAAGCGTCAGGTCGTGCCAGACACCAAAGCCATCAATATGAAGGTCGGTAATACGCATGGTCATTTCCTGGATTGGCAAGCGATGGGCGTGTGTGGTGACAAAAGTTTGGCAATCGAGCAAAAGCAACCGGTCTGCTAGGCGGCTTCTTCGGCCTGCTGCTGGAGGGCTTCGTCCACCGGAACGTCGATTAAGTCCACGCCGAGTTTGACAGCTGACTGCAGGAGGCAATTCCGCACCTCAGGCGAACTAATTTCGGCAATTCCAGCCAGGGGATCTTTTTCCATTCCCGCCGGCAGGAAACGGGACAGTTCGAGAGCCAAAGACTCATCTTTTTCAAACTGGTTAAATTCCCGCAACAAATCGCCGACCACCGTTTGTTCGTCGTACCATTCGGCAGGGACACTCAGCGGCGAATCACTTTCGATCGTGGCAGTGTAGGCAGCAGGCGACCGCTCGCCGTAGGTGCGTCGCAGGCGGTCGATAATTTCGTCAGCCAACCCACCCGCTCGTAAGCGGTGCACCAGAGGCCCGACTCCGCAAACACGCCAGCAAATCAATAGTTCGACCCCAGGATGCCTGGCCTGGAGTTTTTCGAGGCTCGTTTCCAGACGTTTTTCAAGCTCTTCGCTGCGAGTCGAAGCGGTAATCTCGACCGTTTCTTCAAGCCAACGAACGGTATCGGTGGCGATAAATTGATTTTGTACGTGCCCGGTTTCGTCGATCTGAACCAACGTGCAACCGTGAGGCCCGATCTCACGGGGCCCCCGTCCCTGAGGCGTTCCCGAGTAATGTGCTATTCCCGGCTCACAGTCGACGGTCCCCGGCTGATGCCGGCCACCAAGGGCCATGTAATGGACTCGATCTCCCTCACGGCCAGGCAAAGCATCAGTGCCATAAGCCACTCCAACGGTGAATAATCCTTCTCGATCACGATGGAATTGGCCCGCTTCGACAACCTGCGATTGCCCGGCACTCGTCCCCTGAATCCGCGCAACAACATGCCCCTTGCGCCGAAGTTCAAACGATTCGACATGGCCCACCGGAAACAGGTGAACGTTTTCGGGCAATGTGGCACTAGGAGGCCAACTGTGGGGAGGATCAATGGAACCACCTGCCCAAAAAACAGGAATGCCACGGTCGGCAAGGCGGGAAAACTGCTCAATCAGGAAGACAATCGATGGCGGGCCGGCACGGGCAACGTCAACGACATCGCCCGCCAACAGCAGGGCATCGGCTCCTTCCGAGAGGACTGTTTCAAAAACCTGCTCGGCCGCCTGGTAAGGGGCTTCGACAAAAATATCCCGCAGAGCTGGCGGGACTTTGTCCAATCCGAACGGGGGTCGCTCCAGGTGTAAATCACTGGCATGCACCAGACGTAAGGGAGTCTGAGCCATCAACGCCTCCTTGCGTGGAACCATGTTCGGTACGGGATAGGTCGGTTTGGCACATGCGGCCGAACAGAAACACGGGAATGGGACCGTCAGTTTACTGTGCAGCGTCGATTCCACCAACTTCAGCATCCCCCTCACTGCTAGCAGGCAGTCGCCGCTAATTTGAGCTGCAAAGAAGAATATCTCCCGCAAAACTGGTTTGTCAGAAAAACCACTTACCCAGCAGCCGACTACCCCTTCCGCTGCCTCTTGGAGGAGGACTTCTGGCCAGGCGAACGCGGATTGTCCGCCTGGCCAGTCATTTCAAAGAGAAACCGACTTGGAAACGACTCGCGGGGCTTCCCCCATTTCCGTCGCGTCAGCGCCAGCGTCATGGTGAGCCGTGTCTGGGCTCGAGTGATTCCCACGTAGCAAAGCCTGCGTTCCTCGTCGACCGCCTGGCCATCGACTTCCAAGGACCGCTTGTGAGGCAAGATCCCCTCCTCCATTCCAACCAGATAAACCTCTGGGAATTCCAGGCCCTTGGCGCTATGGAGCGTCATCAAGGCAACCGCATTGCGGGAAAGCTGGGCATCCTTGTCATCGCTCTCCTCCTGTTGCGAGAGGATAATGTCGTCCAGGAATGCGCCGAGGAGAGATTGGCCTGGCGTTGACTTTGAGGCTCGAGCCCGAGAATGCTTCCCTACCTTACCCTGGTTTCCTTGCCAGTTGGCTGCGGCGTTGACAATTTCTTCTACCGCTGCCAGTCGCGAATCTCGTTCTTCCGGATTGGGATATTGTCGCACCAGTTCGTCGCGATACCCAATGCGCTCAATCAGCTCTGAAATGAGAATGTGGACCGGACACTCTTCGCTGCGCTGCCGCAACTCGACCATAGTTTGATAGAACCTGGCAACCGCCTCAGCCGCCTTGGTGCTGAGGCCATCCACGGAACCAGCTGATGGCAAAAAATCCCAGAACGACTTTGCCTCGGCAACGGCACCATCAACCAGCTTTTTTCGCACTGCATCACTAATTCCGCGCGGTGGCTGATTGAGAATGCGGCGCAGCGAAGGCTCATCAAGCGGGTTCTGAATGACTCGCAAATAGGCAAAAATGTCGCGGACCTCGCGGCGATCGAAAAACGACATTCCCCCAATCAAAACATACGGAACATCCGCCTGTCTGAGTTCTGCTTCAAAGGCCCGCGGTTGCTCATTGGTGCGAAAAAGGATCGCGATATCCTTGGGCTCGGTCTTGGTCTCGAGCAGACGGGCTTTGATATCAGCGACGACCTGTTGGGCTTCTTCGGTTTCATGGCTGCATTGTAAAATCCGTGGCCGCTGACCACCTGGGCGAACTGCCACGAGTTGTTTTTCATGCCGTGTCTGATTGAACTCAATGAGTGTATTGGCAAAGTGCAAAATGGCTGCAGTGGAACGGTAATTGTCAACGAGCCGAACAATCTTGGCATCGGGCCAGTCCTGCTGAAATCGCAAAATATGGGTAACTTCCGCTCCCCGCCAGGCATAGATCGATTGGTCGTCATCACCAACCACACATAGGTTGCGATGCCCCATCGCCAAACCACGCACAATCTGATACTGACTTTGGTTGGTATCCTGATACTCGTCGATCAACACGTGGTCGAAACGGGCTGCCTCTTCACGACGAACACTTGGCCATTTTGTAAAGACTTCCTCGGTCAACAGCAACAAATCATCAAAGTCGACCGAGCCAATGGACTTCAAGCTGTCCTGGTAACGCCGATAGGCAATAGCTGCCACGTGCTCGCGATCGGTCTCTGCCAGACCGATCGCTTCCGGGGGCCATACCGACCTCATTTTCCAACGGCCGATGATGGCAAGCAGATCTGCCGGCCGGAGCGAGTCGGTAGGGGTTTTCAACGTTCGCAATGTCGCCCTGGCAACACTTTCCTGTTCGCCACGGTCACAAATCGTAAACGAGTCGGGATATCCCAACCGGCCAATGTGCCGGCGTAAAATGCGCACACAAAGCGAGTGAAACGTAGAGATTTCGGGACGACGCTTATCCCGCTTGGATCGCCTCCTGCCGCCGGACAAAAGTTTGGCCGTACGTTCCCGCATTTCAGCTGCCGCCTTCTTGGTGAACGTTACAGCCAGAATTCGCTCGGGGGCTGTCCCGGTGCGAATCAACTCTGCCACGCGATAGGTGACCACGCGGGTCTTACCAGTACCCGCCCCAGCAAGCACCAGGAGCGGGCCGCTGAGCGTGTGAACGGCATCATCTTGTGGGGGATTGAGGTCGGGCATGGCAAGCGGGACATTTTGCCACGGTCTGTTCCAATCTACCAGGAGTAACTCACCCTTGACGTTAAACGTTGCACAGGCCTACACTTGTGGAGGCTGACATCAGACCGCCATTGTCGGCAGCCAGCTACCCTGACGAAACGTGCCGTTGGTGCGGCATCGCGTCGTATCCCCTGGCCAGTCATCACACTGGATCAATCCATCATGAAAACGGAACGTCGCCACGATCTGGAAACCAATGCCCTGGCCGGATATCTGACCAAGTTCATTGAACGGGTCAGGCCTTACTCAACCATGCTGCTGGTCGCTGCAGTTGTGGCCATGGGACTGTTCGTGACTTTCTCCTACTGGCAAAAGTCCAGGGCCGCTCAACAGAACGAAGCCTGGAACGCCTATAACCGAGCCATCGAACAACCTCGGCCCGACCTGGAGGTTATCAAGCAGGCTGCTGAAGAAAATGCCGGGAATCCAATGGCGAATTGGGCAGATATCACCTGGGCCGATGGACAACTTTTTCGGGCAACCCGGGCCTTTTTTCAGTTCCGTGGTACCGCAGACAAAAGTCTGCAAAAAGCCGAAGACGCTTATCTGAACCTGCTCAATTCCAGCGATGATCCGTTGGTCACGAACCGGGCCAATTTTGGCCTGGGACGTCTTTACGAAATGCGCAACGAGATTGATGCTGCCCTCGACCACTACAATAAAGTCGAGGGTGGCTTTTCCGAGTTGGCCAAGAAACGGGCCGAGGCCCTTGAACAAGCCCACACGCTTGAGGCGATAGATTGGTTGGCAAAAGCCGAACCGCCACCGCTACCTGCGTTGGGGGAAAGCACTCCCAGTGCTGGTGAGCAAACTCTCCCGTTTGAGGTCGACGAGTTCGATGCTACCGATGATGACGCTCTCTTGGGCGACATCATCAAGAGATTTGGGGAGAGTGAGGAGGGCGACCAAAGTGATCGCTATGACGCCAATAGCGAGGCAACACCGGACACAGACGCCGAGCCAACAACAGACGCCGAGCCAACAACAGGCACTGAGGCAACCACGGGCACGGAGGCGAACCCACCGTCTGACACAGCCGCTGAGGCAAAAGCGGGTGAAACCCCTCCCAACCAATGAGAGCAGGCTGGCTCCTGAATCGGTGACCGAACTGACCGTCTCTTCGGAGGCAGGATCGCGTCTCGATCACTTCCTGACTCAACAACTGCCTCATTTGAGTCGGGCCCATCTACAACGGGCAATCGAAGCGGGTGGCATTCGGGTCAACCGTCAAACCTGCAAGTCTTCCCAAAAGCTCAAGCAGGGCGACATTGTTCTGGTCGAGCAACTTGAGGTGCCTCGTGAAGGCCCCCAACCACAGCCAATTCCACTCGATATTCTGTTCGAAGACGAAGCGATTGCTGTCGTCAATAAACCGGCAGGCATGATTGTGCATCCGGCCCGCGGACATTGGGACGGCACCTTGGCCAGCGCCCTGGCCTATCATTTTGACAAACTAAGCCAAACGGGTGGCCCTACCCGCCCAGGCATTGTCCACCGGCTTGACCGTGACACCAGTGGCGTCATTATTATCGCCAAGCACGACCAGGCCCACGAAGCATTGGCCAACCAATTCAAATCAAGAACCGTCAAGAAAGAATACGTTGCGATCGTGGCTGGCGTTCCAGATCGCGACAGCGACATCATCGAGGCCCCGATCGGAAATCACCCGACGCAACGAGAAAAAAAAGCCATTCGGGCCGGGCACCCGTCGAGTCGCGAGGCAACCACATTTTACAAGGTCGAAGAACGATTCCACCGGTTCGCCCTGATTTGTGCCCAGCCGAAAACAGGTCGCACACACCAAATCCGGTTGCATCTCGCCCACCTTGGCTACCCGGTGCTGTGCGACCGGCTTTACGGTAGTCGATCTGTTTTGACGGCCCGACAAATCAATCCCGATTCCGAGAACGACATCGTTTTACTGGAGCGCCAGGCTTTGCATGCGCACCGTCTCACGGTGACGCACCCCATGACTCAGGAACGAGTCGACTTCCAGGCCCCAATTCCCAAAGACCTGACAAAGGTACTCCAACTGCTGCGAGCCTGGCGGCTTTAAAAAAGAAATCCCATCAAGTCAGGAACCGAGACTGGGCGGGGACTGGTCAGTAACTCGGCAGCTTCCACTCTCGATGCCTGCCCCAAAAATTGGGCTGCCGCTTCGACCCGTTGGAAGACATACTCTTTCTCAGGAGGAAATTGAGTTTTATAGCACCGTATTGCCGCCAACTTGAGCTGGAGCGTGTCGCTGATGTCGGCGATGATCCGCCCAGGTCGTGATAAGGCCTCTTCTTGATCGATGAGGTAGCAATGCAACAAGGCAGGGATCACCAACGGGGGCAAACCATCAAAGTGTTCATCCCACTTGGTCAGTTTTGCATAGAAAACAGCAGCATCGGTGATCTGCATTGCCTGCCAGTGGTCGGGTGAAGCGGTTGGCGTGCTGGCCCCCAACCCGATCACCAATTTGGGCCGATAGCGGCGGAATTCGGTGGCAAGCAACGTTCGTGCTTCAAACGAATCGAAAAGTCTCCGATTGGGAAGCTCAAGGGTCACACGGTGCTGAACCCCCAACACGGCTGCGGCGTCTTTGGCTTCGGCCAGCCGCACCTCAGGACCTGGAGACAGGGGGGTTGGTTCTCCGTCGGTCAAATCAATGATTCCGACAGAATGCCCCTGACGAGCCAATCGGGCCAGAATCCCCCCGCAAGCGATTTCCACGTCATCCGGATGGGCACCAACCGCAATAATATCGAGTTGTGGAGGCAAACTCATGACAGGACTCTTTTCCAAAATATCCCAGAATTTCCAGAGTCACAGAACTTAAGCGGCCGTGAAGCCCAACGCAAGCCAGTTTTTTCACGGAAATCGGAAACCTGGGCCATCCCGCACCCCCAAATGACCAATCGAAGAGATCAATTCTTGACAAACTTCGGGCATGTAATAGAGAATTCCCAGTTGTCGTGAGAAACCGCCGGCGGCAAAAGACCTGCCAAAGCCAGAGAGCCCGTTGGTCTATGCCGAAGACGAGTTTGTGAAGATTCTTGTTTTTCTTTCCAATTAAATAGGGGACCAAAAAGCAATGACTTTGCTATTGGAAAGTGATCAAGTGGTGTTTGAAGTTCAGCCAATCCTAGTTCAGCCAATCCTAGTTCAGCCAAGTCATGGGTGGTCGGAACCGGCCGAGGATGGCCTCCGTTGTGCTTCGGATCCATTCGACGATTTCGACGATGATGATTTTGATGACGATTTTGACGACGACTTCGAAGAGGATTGGGACGAGGACCTCCCAACGGATGACGACAAATGAGGTCGAATCCCGTCACAAGAATGGAAACGGCGATCCCGACTTTGACCAATGAACCTGGGTTTGGCTTTCCTAAGAGTTTTGCCAGGACTTGCCTAATGGTTTCACCGGGGCTTGCCTAAGGACTTCACCAGCGGCCCTACCAAATCGCATTTTCCTTGGAAACGGGTCCGCCCATCCACTGCTCCTTCCATCGCTGCTGTAGGTTTGCGCCGAACCTTCGTTTGCGATTGCAAACTGTCCGGTACCGTGTTCTATTCGAAGCATGTTTCATCCAGTTGAAAACAACGTCGACTTTCCCGCCCAAGAAATCGCCACAGGAAAGTTCTGGAAAGAGCACTCCGTTTACGAAAAGTCGCTTCAGCGGCGGCTCGATGCGCCTTCCTTTGTGTTTTATGAAGGCCCTCCCACTGCGAACGGCAAACCTCACCCGGGCCACTGCCTGACGCGAACCATCAAGGATGTGTTTCCCCGCTATCGAACCATGCGGGGGTACCTCTGCGAGCGAAAAGCAGGCTGGGATACCCATGGCCTTCCGGTCGAGGTGGAGGTGTGCAAGGAACTGGGCATCCACTCTAAGGAAGAGATTGAAAACTATGGTGTCGAACCGTTTATTCACAAGTGTGAACAAAGCGTATGGCGGTATATCCAGGATTGGCAGGCCCTGACCGAGCGGATTGGATTTTGGGTCGACCTGGAAGACGCGTACGTCACCTATCACCAAAGCTATGTGGAAGGGGTCTGGTGGTCACTCAAAAACCTCTTTGACCGGGACCTGCTGTACCAGGGCCATAAAATCGTGTGGTGGTGGTCCCAAGGAGGTACGGCCCTTTCGGCCGGTGAAGTTGGCCAGGGATATCGGGAAGTATCCGATCCCAGTGTCTTTGTTCGGTTTCCGCTTGTCGACCAACATGGCAGTGACACGAATACCAGCCTTCTCGTCTGGACCACCACGCCCTGGACCCTTCTGAGCAATCAATTTGCTGCCGTACATCCTGATCTTGAGTACGCCACCGTGAGCGATCGGGGCCCAGCACCAACGGGGGCCGAAAACGAACCGTTGCCTTCTGCCAGTTTGAAAAATAGCGAAACACTGATTATCGCCGCCGATCTGGTTGAAACGATCGCCAGCAAGACCCAGCGGGAACTTGTGATTGAATCGACCTGTCGTGGTACCGACCTGATTGGTCGGCGCTACCGGCCACCCTTTGAGCACTACTACCGCTCCCAGGGAAACCAGCTGGGTACGCTCAAAGATGGCAACCAGGAAGTTGTCGGGTGGCGGGTCCTTGCCGCCGATTTTGTCACCACCGACAGCGGTTCTGGTATCGTCCACCAGGCTCCAGCATTCGGTGAAGTCGATTACGAAGTGTTCCAGGCTGAACAGGCACGTTTTCTCGATCAACAGGGGCCTGAGCTCATTTGCGCCGTAGGACCCGATGGCCGCTTCACCGCAGAGGTCCCCGACTACCAGGGACGTTGGGTGAAAGAAGCCGATAAAGACATTATTCGGGATCTCAAGCAACAAGGGAGTCTCTATCACCGGGAGCAATACCTTCACGACTATCCTTTTTGCTGGAGAGCCGAACAAGATCCGCTCATCCAGTACCCCCGCCAGAGTTGGTTTATTCGCACCACCGCATTCAAAGACGCAATGCTTGCCAACAATCAAAAAATTGATTGGCTGCCACAGCACATTCAAAATGGCCGGTTTGGAAAATTTCTTGAGTCCAATGTCGATTGGGCCCTTTCACGAGAACGCTATTGGGGAACCCCACTGCCAATTTGGGTCTGCGATGAAACTGGCAAGAAGGAAGCCGTAGCCAGTTATGACGAGTTGCTTTCCAAGCCCGGAGTTACCGGCACCGAAGTTTGGGAACAAGCAAAAGCAGCCAACCCTGACCTGTCGGATGACCTGAAAGTTCACAAGCCGTATATCGACGCCATCACCTATGACTCCCCCTACGCAGCGGAAACCCGGATGCGCCGTGTTCCCGAAGTGATTGACTGCTGGTATGACTCGGGGGCAATGCCATTTGCCCAGTGGGGTTACCACGGCCAAACCAACGGCCCCACCCGGGAGCAGTTTGACAGCCAGTTTCCTGCAGATTTCATCAGCGAGGCGATCGATCAAACACGGGGCTGGTTTTACAGCCAGCTTGCCATTAGCACCCTGCTGTTCGGTGCCACACCGAGCAATGGCAACCACCAGGGCGACCTGCCATCACAGCCAGTGGCCGACTACCCTCACCCCTTCCGAAATTGCATCGTGCTCGGATTGATGCTTTCGGAGTGGTGGGAAAGCAAGGACGGCAAGCAACTGTTTCTCACCGAACAAGAGGCTCTCGATGCACTGGGCCCAAAAAACAGCAAACGGTGCGTGGGCAAAATGTCCAAGAGCAAACGGAACTACCGCGAACCGGGCGAGATCTTTGACCGCTACGGAGCCGACACACTGCGTTGGTATTTCCTGGCCAACCAGCCACCCTGGACCTCCATCCGGTACAGCGAACAGGCCATCAAAGACAGCATTCCCGAATTCCTGTTGCGACTGTGGAACGTTTACAGCTTCTTTGTTATCTATGCAAATATCGACGGTTTTGACCCGGGAGAGGCCGTGACTGGCGAAGTGGACCAACTCACCGCCACACAACTCGCCACGGCAGCAACCTATCGCCCCGCAAAAGACCGTAGTGAACTCGACCGCTGGATCCTCAGCGAGTTGAATCAAACAATTGCTACCGTGATCGCCGAGATGGATCAGTACGACAACTTCAACGCGTGCCGGCGGATTACTGAATTCCTCGATGCACTCTCAAACTGGTATGTTCGTCGCAGTCGCAATCGCTTTTGGGCAAAAGAGAAACAAGCCTCTGCAAAACTCGATGCCTACTGGACACTCTACGAATGCCTGCTTGCCACAAGCAAACTAATTGCTCCCTTTGTACCCTTCGTGGCGGAAACGATCTGGCAGAACCTGACCAGTGTCTATAACGGCCATGCTGCCGAAAGTGTTCACCTGTGCGACTACCCTGAACCCACCCTCGACGCAATCGATGAATCACTCTCGGCCCAAATGCATCTCCTCCGTGAAATCACGTCCCTTGGCCGAAATGCCCGCAGTGCAGCTTCACTCAAAGTTCGCCAACCGCTGGCCAAGGTAGAAGTGATCCTGGCTAACTCCACCCACCAGGCGTGGCTTGAACAACATGTCGACCTGATTGCCGAAGAACTTAATGTGAAGGCCGTTCAATTCGCTGCAAACGCCGATCGCTACATCAGCTACTCGGTCGTGCCAAATTTCAAACGGCTTGGCCCCCGACTGGGCAAGAACATGCCTGCCGTCAAGAAACTGCTCAGTAGTGCCGACGGCGGAGTTCTACTGGAAGAATTGAAATCGACTGGCAAAGTTCAGGTCGACCTCCCTGACGACACAACCTTTGAGTTGGATGAAGAAGATATTGAAGTTCGGCTTCAGGCTAAAGAGGGCTGGGCTGCGGCACAAGGCCAGGGAGTTGTCGTCGTGCTGGCAACCGAACTCTCTCCTGAATTGATTTCCGAAGGGCTCGCTCGTGAAGTCGTACGGGCCATTCAGGAAGCCCGCAAGGAACAGAACTGTGACTTTACCGATCGGATCCACGTCGGCATCGTTACCGAATCGGAAGAACTTTGCACTTCCATTGAAGACTCACTTTCCTATATCCAAAACGAAACACTTGCCGAACGCATCCTCTTTGAACCGCTCGCACAAGGTACCTCCCGTAAAGTCTCCGTCGCCAAACACGAGATGACGGTCTTTATTGAGGTTGTGCCGTGACAAAACCCGAAAACTCACAACCGCTGCGAATCGCTGTTCTCATCTCCGGCAGCGGAAGAACGCTTAAGAACTTCATCGATTTGGAAAACACGGGCGAACTTCCCGTTGATATCTGCCTGGTTATTTCCAGCGCTCCCGAAGCTGGCGGGCTGCAGCATGCCCGGAAAGCGGGGATTTCATCCCTTGTTTTTCAGCGATCCAGCTATCCGGCTGGTGATCCTGGCCACGAACCTTACAGTGCCGATATTTTTTCCGCCTGTCGCGAAGCTCAAGTCGACTACGTCGTCATGGCCGGTTTTTTGAAGTACGTCCCCATTCCCAAAGACTTCGAGCAACGGGTGCTGAACATCCACCCATCCCTGATTCCCGAATTTTGTGGCCACGGTATGTACGGCCACCATGTCCACACAGCAGTCCTTCAGCAAGGGGCCAAAGTCACCGGCTGTACGGTTCATTTTGCTGACAACATTTATGACCACGGTCCCATCCTTTGGCAACAGAGCGTACCGGTCCACGACGACGATACGTCCGAAACATTGGCTGACCGGGTCTTTACGGCTGAACTCGAAGCCTACCCTAAAGTCCTCCGCCTGTTGGCGGCAAACCAACTCGAAATTGAAGGACGTCCCGTCCGCACCGCCCGTTCATAAACGCGCGCGGTAGCCTAAGCGCTCGTAAAGACGGACTGCCGATTCCCATCCACGATGGGTTTCCACGCATAATTGAGTGGCCCCTTTGTGCCACATCACCTGTTCCAACTGTTGTAGCAGGCACTGCCCAATCCCCCGCCTCTGCCAGGCGGGATGCACCATCAGCCAATGCACGTCTGCGACGAGCCCCCCCTTGCGGCTCCGCAAAATCGAGGTGACCGCACCGAGCATGGACTCCGGCTGCTTGCCCTCAACCGCCACCCACGTGTGGTCTGGTCGCCACCAGACCTTGCCACTCATTTCACGGACAAAATCGTGCTCAGTCCATTTTCCGACTCCGGGCGAGGTGGCCTCAAAGACAACTTCCCGTAACTGCAACCAGCCAGCCACATCAACCGGGTCTTCAAACGGTCTGAGCAAAACGGCATCTGGCACCTCGACTGCCGCGCAACTAAGGGGAAACTTCCTTAAGTGACAAATCATTTTTCGACCAGCGGCAGACATCTCACGTAAACTCCCGGAACATGACTGACCCCAATAAAGGACACAAGCCGTGGCACTCACGGTCAAATGGTTACGAGCAGCCCGATAGGATGCTGACTGGAACGCCTAACTACAGGTTGCAGCCCAAGGAAAAACCTCGAAAATCAAACTACCCGGTTTTCATTGCTAAAATACGGTTAAGCTCCCTCATAAGCGTTGTCTTTCACCAGCAAGTTAAAAGCAAACATGAGTGCACGCAAACAACTGGTCCATCGTTCCAGTGGTACCACAGAACCCGTCCAGCAGCTGGGCCCCTACCAAATAGAGCCCTTATTGACCGAGGACCAGGAGGCTGCCGCTACCGCGTACCGTGTAAGGGTCGAACCCCATCAGCAAACCACACCCAGCTACCATCGAGTGGCCGAGGAATTTTATTTCATCTTGGCCGGCACCGGAACCGCTGTCCTGGATGGTGCGCCCCAGACACTAAAACCGGGAGATTTTCTGCGACTACCGCCAGGCACCCGGCACGCATTCATCACGGACAATGAACCACTGGAAATGCTGGACATCCATGTTCCCGGTTGCCGTCCCGAGAGGGACACCTATTTTGTCGACAATCCCAAGGGCAAGTAGACCGCCGTTGCATCGTGCCCACCACGGAAAACGAACTAGCCAAACATCGTTTTGAGCTCGCGCAGGTAATCCAGCGCCTCTTCCAACTCGGGTGCCTCAACTCCGGGCTGCCGTCCCGCCCGATCACACTCGGCCAGCAGGATCAACTCGCCATACGACTCATTGCGCTGAAGCCTGCGCTTCGCCCGGGCCCCCAACGTCCCGTCACGAACCTTATGTGCCAACATGTGGTTTTCGATCAGCCAGGAAGTCCGGGGGGTGATAAAGCCTGCAATCGCCTCAAGCCCTGAGGCCACATGGTCCTTGGGGTCAATCGCTTTGCCAACGTCGTGCAGGAGGGCTGCAGTCAGAAATTCTTCGTCATAGGAAAGCACGTCGCAAGCACGATCAAAAACCTGCAAGCTGTGGTAAAGCGCATCGCCCTCAGGATGATAATGTCGATCCTGCTCCACATTTTCCAGCGGGAGCAGCAGCGATTCATAAAGTTGAAACCGGTCAACCCGCTCACTCTCCTGGAGTACCGCCTCATCGATATTCAAATCGGGATATTCCCGGCCCAGCAGCTGCTCCAGCTGAGCAATACTGGCCCGTTCAATGGCTTTGCCGGTGATGGAACTCTTGAACACGAAGTGTGCCTGGTCACGGGCATAAATTGTCAGTTCCACGGGAAATTCATCTGTCAGGTGCAGGTGAGTGTAGAGCGTCTCTGCCCCCTGCTTGCGAACCCGTTTTTGCTCAAGGCTGTAAGGGATCCATTCATGGTCGAGCAAATGGGTAACCGCTTCGGTGGTATCGGAGAAAAGATGCAGGTCGATGTCAGAACCTTGCCGAATGTGGCCGGTCAGCACGCTTCCGATGAGCCGGGGCCGAAAGGGTGCCAACAAGCGCATCAAGCGCAGCGCCGTAATCCGCATGGCCTCTAAATTGGTTGTCCGCCGGTCTCCTTCCATCATCCGGGCATACGTCTGAATCTCGTCTCGAATCTCAACATTGCTGGGAAGATCGGCCGGCTTGACCCAACCAAGGCAAACTCGACGGGCGGCCTTCATTTTGGCCCGATAGTACTCCGACTCCTGGCGGTCGTACATGAGCCGGGCCGCTTCCCAGGCAATCTGTCGCCGCAACTTGGAGTGAGCCATCGAATTGCAGAAGGAAGAAGCTATCGATTGACGCCAACCGCGCCCACCGGGGCAGCGACAGGGCTTGGCGCGCGAGAAATACCGTTTTTGCTGCCGACGACTCTTATTCTACACCACACACCACAGCCAATCACCCATATGCTCGCACGATTCGGATGGTTGGTCAAAACGCCGCCGGATGTGAATTTTCAGAGCCGCAGGTTCCAAATAGGCCAATGTCGTCCGGCCGACTCCACCATCTCAGCAACCGAGACCCCATAAATTTCGCTCAGCTTCTCCGGCGTGACCACATCGGTCGTGGCCCCCATGGTGACGATCCGCCCGCCACTCATGACCATGGTATGCGAGAATGCCGGCATGATCTCCTCCACATGATGTGTCACCAAAACAATCGCCAGTCGGGGGTCGTCCTCTGCCACAGCCTGCACCGCAGCCAGCATCCGCTCCCGGCCTCCCGGGTCCATTCCCGCACACGGTTCGTCGAGAATCAATAAGACCGGTTCGGCCATCCGAGCCCGGGCAATCAAGACCTTCTGCTTTTCACCTTGCGAAAGCACTCCAAATGGTCGGTTGGCCAGATCCTGACAGCCAAGTTGCTCAAGCCGATAGTCAGCCTGCGCGCGGTCGTCTGCAGTTGGTCGCAACCACTCGAGATTCTTCAGGCCAATTTGTGCGAATCGCCCGGAAACCACCGTATCTCGCGCAGGTTCGTCGTTTGGTATCTGGGCCAGCAGTCCAGCAGAAATCCAACCAATGCTCCGACGCAAAACTCCTAGATCGATGCGCTGCCTGCCAAGCCGGCGGACCACTCCGGAAGTTGGCCACAAATAACCGGTGGCAATGCGCAGCAAGGTCGTCTTCCCTGAGCCGTTGGGCCCCAACACGGCCCAGCGCTCTCCTGCCTCAAGCCGCCAATGGAGTCCGGCAACGACGGGATGCCCGTCGACATGAAACGCGACGTCATCCAGTTCGATAAGGGGTGGTGAATTGGTCAAGGTAGCGAGTCGCCCCAAAACAAGGGGGGGAGGTTCTTTCATGCACCACGGCGCCGGTTGATATTGGTTGCCCACGGCAGCCAACCTGACCGACATTCACCGGGAGTGACATTATCTCGAAAAGTGAACCTGATTCCTAGCGGAAGATTTCCAGGAGCCCCGCCGGAGTGCAAAGCACCCGTAGAAAACGGTCAGCAAAGATTGAACACCCAAAGCTACCCAGTTGCGTTACAGAACTGCGTTATCAAGCTGCAGAGCGATCAAAATATGCCCGCAGGCGGTGAATGAAAAACATGAGGCCACCCAAACCGCCCAACAACGCCAACGACGATGGCTCAGGGATTGGCTGGAACTTGCGTTCTGATTCCTCTGGCTCGACCAGCAAATCGACCGGAACTTGGGCCGCTGGAGTTTGGGAGATCGAATCGTCGACTGGACCGATCAACAAAGGGGCGTCCTCGGCCATTCCATGAGAATCTTCGGTAATCTGGGAAGTTATCAGATGACGATCGAACTCTTCGGCGATCTGTTGACTGATAGCCGTTGGCGCCGCCCAAGATGGACCCGCCAAAAAACAACTGGCGGCGCAAATCACACACGCTACCAGAGAGCAGAAGCTAATTTTACTTTGTCTCAACACAGGCAAACTCCTTATTGCGTCAGGGGCCACCGGAGCAGCGTCCGCTGCCGAAACCCTCGATAACCGCCCCACGAAATCCAATCTATCTACAACCGACGGGGTCGTCAAGAAAAAAGACAAAAGTCCTGAAAAACGTACCTGATGCATGGAGATTTTCCTTTCAAATCTGTGTGACCCATGGGACTCGACCAAAACAACGGAGACTTAGGCCTGGTTGCTGCCCGCCTCATCCCCAACGCGTTTTGCGTCCCCAATGGGCTGCTTTGGCCCACTTTTGCAGGGAAAACTACCCTGATATCGCCCTCTGGCCCTTCACCTGTCCCGTGTTGGCCGTACGATGATGTCCTCCTATCCAACGGGCACCCTCCTTATCCTCTCGGGAGGCCCGCGATTGCGTGACAATAGGGTTATCAGAATTGCTGCCTCCGATCCGACATCGGTCACCAATTCTTTATGCGTAAACGGTAGGTCTCCGCCAAAAACGGCCCTCGCCCGAACCGACAGGCCGTCGCCAGTATTGCAGTTTGGCCTCCTTTGTGGACCACGATTGGCTGTCGTCGCGAAGGAACCTGATCAAAACAGGGTGTTCCTTGTTGGTTCTATCGCAACGGCCACAACCGTTGCAGCCACGTAGAAAAATGGTCTTTCGAACCTGTAGAGCCGCGTCGATTCGGTATCAGCGAACCGTCTCCAACCGGGGCGCGTTTCACAACTCAGAACTTTCAGATGCCCACCGCCACAGGAGCACTACGAAGAAAGACCTGTCCTGCCAACCATGGCAAACAACCGTTTGACGAATTGTTCATCCACTCAAAAATCCAACGCATCCAGCATGCGGCGCATAAAAAAAGCCCGACGCCATGCTGGGAGGTGAACAACGGCGCCGGGCAACTGACCGGTCTGTCCAGAAGTTTACTGCCGCTATTGACGTGCAACAACAGGCGAATTGTGATTCGATCCAAATTTGTGAAATTAGCAGGCTACGTTACTTACTATCTGATTGTCTGACAAAAAGCGACTTTGCGGTCTGAAAGTTTACTTCTGGATATCGATCCGCTGGAATGGATTCAGTTTCGAAAAGGAACCATCGACTTTGGAGTCTATCTATCTGTTAATAAAATCTTGGTCCACGCAAGTTGAATCTACCGTAAAAAATCCAGGATTCCTTAACAACCAACACAAACACCCAAGGGGAAGGCCAAACGTCTATTCACTAAATGAAGTTTTACCGTGATCCACCTTCCCAAATGTTTTCGGGTTCTGGCAAGACCTTGCATGCCGCACCGCTCGCCCACTCCGTAGCCAAGCGCTGTTTGACGCCCTCGGTGGCCCCGAGGTTGTCCGAGAGGCCACCGCATAGGTCGGTCGATACTCCCGTGCGGGCCCAATGCCATGGTAAAATTTTCTCTGCCGCACGAGTGCCACCGGAGGCATCCACCAACGGAGTAAATTGCCCGGCCTGAGGAAAACGCGAACCTTCGTTCTCTTTTCGCTCAGCGACGAAACGCCCGCTGGTTACCTGGTAGACCTATCTGCTCTTTAAGGTGGAAAACTCATAGGAAAAAGAACCGGCCGCAGACAAGATAAGCGAAGACCGGCACTGGGCAGCACCCGAAAATTTCCAAATGGTGCGTAACCTCTGTCCGATGCCACAATGCACCGCAAGTTTTCCCCCAAGACAACTTTGCTCACAGCGGGCAAAATGAGGCCATTCCAAGTTATTAGCACTTTTCGAATGAGGATATCACGTGATTGAGTTGGCCCCCTCCGTATTGCTTGATTTTTCCAGCCGCTTGCTCCAGGCAGCCGGGACACCCCCGGAGTCCGCCAACCTGGTGGCAGGCATGCTCATTGAGGGAGACCGCTCCGGCCATGCATCCCACGGTTTGATACGGCTGCCTCAATACATCAAGGCAATTGGTGCAGGAACAATCGACCCGAAGGCAAAACCAACCATCGTTAAGCAGACATCGGTCACCGCGTTTGTCGATGGTGGCGGAGGCTTTGGCCAGCTTGCAGCCAGTTATGCAGTTGACCGTGGACTGGAAATCGTTGCACAACATGGACTGGCAGCTGTCACCACCAAAGGTGGATTCCATATTGGCCGCCTTGGCGACTACCCGGAGCGAGCTGCCCGGCAGGGGTGGATCGGACTGGCCTGGGCCAACGGGGTCCGAACCCCACCTTCGGTTGCCCCTTTCGGAGGGGCGAAAGCAGCCCACGGAACCAATCCGTTTGCAGCCGCCATACCGCGTTCGGACGGGCAAGATCCGATCGTCGTCGATTTTGCCACCGCTCGCCTTGCAGAAGGAAAAATACGGTTGCGACGTAACCGGGGCGATACTGTTCCTGAAGGGGTCCTGCTGGACAACCAGGGAGAAGCAACCACTGACCCGAATGCGCTGTACGAAGGGGGGGCTCTGCTCACCGCCGGGGAACACAAAGGCTACGGACTTAGCATTGCATGCGACTTGCTGGCGGGTCTTTTAACGGGGTCGGGATCCCCCTGCATACCGAACTCCATCGGTGGCAACCCCATCCTGTTGATCCTGCTGGACCCGGCCTGCTTTCGACTGCCGGAGGATTTTCTGCGCGACGTCGATCAGTTCTGCGATATCGTCAAATCAACCCCCCCGGCAGAGGGCCATAACGAAGTCCTCATACCCGGAGAACCCGAACAGGCCCAACGACGCAAAAATACAAACACCATTCCAATCGACGAGTCGACCTGGAAGCTACTTGCCAAGGTCGCAAATGCCCAATCCATCGGGCTGCCCGAACTCAATTAGCGCAAAGTGTAAACGCGTTCGATAAATGTGTGCGGCTCTTTGGCCTGGCACAACGCGGTGAACCTCCAGGATCGGCAACTATTTTTACCTCGCCTTTACTGCAAGACCTCCGGATTGAGGAGGTAGCTTGACTTGCGACCAGCCAAACTATCGAGCGCATTAACGACCGCCTGTCTGAATACAGCGTCACACGTTTCTGAAGCCCGATTTCCCAGGTGCGGCGTAAAGATGACATGCGGGGAATTGAATAAGTTCGCATCGCCTTCCCTGGGGGGGTCGTCCAGGCCAGCCCCCCGAATTTCCCCCTGCTCGATCGCGTCAGCGATGGCACCTTGTTGGATGAGATCGTGTCGGGCGGTATTAATGATGACCGCCGTAGTTTTCATCAGGCCCAATTCCCGCTTTCCAATCATATCGGTGGTTTCAGGACAGATCCGCACATGGAGCGAAACAAAATCACTTTCCGCGAGCAACTCGTCGAGGGTTAACATTTGCACGTCGTACTGCTCTACAAACTGCTTGTCCGGGAAGGGGTCGGTGGCGAGCAGGCGCATCTGAAACCCGGCCGCCCGTCGTGCCACCGCACGACCAATATTACCAAGCCCAACAATACCCAGCGTTTTTTTCCACAGGGTGGTCCCCATGCCGCGGGTTTTCCGCCCCTCTATCATTGCAGCATGATGGTGAGCAATGGTTCGAGCCACTCCCAGCATTAAGGCAAAGGCCATAT
>JAKVCB010000079.1 GCA_022448345.1 Pirellulales bacterium | reverse complement strand
GAGGGGCACCCCTCTAAACGGTTTGACTTCGCTGAACGTGAGTTGATCGTGTCGCCGATAATGGGCGAACGCGATGGCCCGCTGATGGATTTCCTGGTCGTCGGTGAGGAGCATGCCCGCTTCCCCAATGGCAAAGCTTTTGAGCGTCATCATCGACGTCGCGGAGACATTTCCAAACGAGCCGACCATGCGGCCTTTGTAAAGGGCGCCGTGCGCGTGTGACACATCTTCGATCACGGCAAGATTGTGCTTTTGGGCAATCTCCAGGATCGGATCCATGTCGGCGGGATGACCACAGTAGTGGACCACCATGATTGCCCTGGTGCGCGGACCGATGTGCCGCTGGATATCACCCGGGTCAAGGCAAAGCGAAACAGGATCGATATCGGCAAATGCAACTGCTGCCCCCAGGGCCAGCGCCGGAGCTGCACTGGCCCAGTAGGTAATGCTGGGGCAAATCATTTCGTCACCGCGGCGCAACCCGACTGCCCACATGGCCACCTGAAGTGCCAGGGTACCGTTTGGATAACTAAGCGCATAGCGGGACCCGTTGTAGCGGGCATACTCAGCCTCAAACTGTGTCGTGATATCGATGTCCGACATGGTGCGGTTGCGCAGGACATCGAGCACTGCCTGTTCATCCTCGCCGGTGACAATCGGCCAACGAAACAATTCGTCGTGCCGGTCAGAGTCGGGGACCGCAAGGGCCCCCCCGAGGATAGCAAGCTGTTCGTCAGCGACAGTGTGTGACATGGGAAAAACCCCGGGAACCGGATGCGCTGGCTACTATTTTTTTGGGGGGACAACTTCCGACAAACCGTCGGTCCATGTGCGACCTGGCACCTGTAAAATTAGTGTGGTCGCCAACTGGCCTACGAATCCAAAGCCTGCCAGATTTCAATTGGAATTTTATCCGGGTCCAGGAAGTAAAATGCAATCGATACCGAGCGGCCTTCCCGCATAATTTCGGTTGGGCCGCTCATGGTCATCACCCCGGCTGCGGACAACCGGTCGAATTCGGCCCTGGCGTCATCAACCTCCAGTGCCAGGCTCGATGGGCCTACGTAGTTATTTTTTACCTCACGCACAACCGAAGGTGGATTTTGGAACTCGATTAACGCGAGCATAAATCCGCTCGCCGAGTGGGTCAGCATGGCAATCCGCAGCTTTACATCCTGCATGTTCATGATCGTATCATAGGAAGACAAATTCTCGCGATCAGCTTGATAGATCAGCTCAAACCCGAGTTGGTCACAGTAGAACGCAATGGATCGATCCAGGTTGCTGACGGTGACCTTAACGTGATGGACGTGTTTGAAGGGCATAGGGTTTTCCGTGGTGAAGACCAAACCTGAAATTCGGGATTATGATTGAAAGGTGCGTTGATCCGTAGAGTAACGATCCACCGCATCAAGGTCGACTTGGATCCCCAGGCCGGGACCCTCCGGTAGCAAAACATGGCCGTCGCAGATGACAAAATCCTCCGCCAACAAGTGCGACTCACGCAACCAGGGACCGACCTGATCACCGGGCAACAGGCAATTGGGGGCACTGGCCGCCAGATGCAATTCAGCAGCCGTGCGAATCCCCAGGTCGATCCCGCTACCCATCCAGATGGGTAAATTTGCCACTTCAGCGGCCGCCGCCTGCATGCGCCAGTGATGAAGGCCCGTGTGGCAATCGATGTTCAACCCGCCGGCTGCACCCGACTGCAACACAGCCCACAACGACTCGGGTGGGTCAATGTGCACCACCACGCGCGCATCGACCTGAGGGCGGAGTTGGGCAAAATCCTGGAGATGAAAGCGGGGAAACGGGTCCTCAAAAATCGCCACATTGCCGACAGCATCCATGGCTCGCAATGTCGACAACGCGTCGTCCAGGCGGTAAAAACGTCCATTGGCGTCCACGGTCACTTTCCAATCGGGAGCCTCTTCCTGAATCGCCTCCAGTCTTTCGACGTTGGGATCCTCCAGGGTGGTTTTAAGTTTAATACCCGAAAAGCCTAATTCCTTGCCACGTGCAATAGAGCGCCGCGCGTTCTCCGGGGTCATCCGCGGCATCCAGTAATCAACCAGCACACGATCCCGCCAGGGACCTCCAAACAGCTGGCAAAGAGGAACTCCAGCCCGTCGCGCCGTGAGATCACACAAGGCCATCTCAATGGCCGATTGCATGGGATGACGAAGTCGATGTTGCAGGTTTGCCGGATTGGGCGCGTAGGGTGATGGTGATGCTGGACGGTGCCAATACAAAGCTTCAGCGGGCCACAGGTCAAGAAAGGCCGTGCGCTGGCCAGCAACCGGTTGTCCGGCCAGCTGCTCAAGGGCAGCGTCCAGCAAATCGAGCGAACCGGAAACCACCGTTTCACCCCAGCCCTCAAAACCGTCGCTGTCGGTAAGCTGCAAAAGGTAACGGTGATCGTGTTGTTCAGGATTTTTTCCAAACTCCACGCTGTCAGTCAGGCCGGGTAGCGATGGAACCGTGACTTGCCACCGCTGAAGACGGGTAATCACTGGGGAACCTGTCATGATTGGATCTCCCTGTTCGCAACCCACCGGGCCACTGCCTGATCTTTGTCAAACTCAGCCGGTGGCCCGTCGGGTTTGGCCCACATGAGCCGAAATCCGCCGTCGACATCGAGAATAGCGCCGTGAATGAACGCCGCATGGTCCGATGCCAAAAAAGCAATCGCTTCGGCGATATCTTCCGGGTGGCCTGCCCGGCTAAGAAGGGATTTGTTGCTGGAGGACGCCACGTGTTTGGGCATAATCTCCGCGTAAAGTTTCCGTGCCTCATCCGGTGGAAGTTGTTCGAGGGTTTCCCGCATGAAAGCCGATCCAGGAACTGCTCCCACGCGCAGCGCATTGACCCGCACGCCTTCTGTGCCCAATTCTCCGGCCAGCACCTCGGTAAGCTTTTCAAGCGCCGCCTTGGTCACCGGGTAGACCACGGCACCAGGTTGCAGTATTTCGGCCGTCACGCTGGAAATATTCACAATCGAACCTTGCGTCGCGGCAAGCGATTTGGAGGTTGCCTGGGCCAGCCACAACGGGGCCAAAAGATTCACAGCCAGGACAGCCTGAGTTTGCGCTTCGGTCAGTTCCTCAAGCGGCAAAAGTCTATTGGTAACCGCGTTGTTGACGAGCAGGGCCACCGGGCCGAGCTCATCTTCAATCTGCTGAACCAGGGTGTGGCAGGCATCGCGCCCGGAGAGATCGGCCACAAACCGGGCCGAAGCTCTCAGCGGATCGCCGGTGATTTTTTCAAAGTAGGAGAAGGAGGCTTCTGAACTGGCGCAAGCGGCAACGAGCCAGCCCTCCCGTTGCAGCACCCGGCAGATCGCGGGGCCAATGATTCCGGTAGCCCCGGTGACCATGGCAACCTGACCGTCGCGATGGCGGGTTTTTGCTTCAGCCATTGGTGTCCTGACGCTTCTGCAGGGACTTGCGTTTGCCGAATATCCCCTCGTAGCTCTGACCGGATATCTGGCCACCATCGGCAATGATGCCCTGTCCGCTGATAAATGACGACTCGTCCGAAGCCAGAAAGTAGATGATGTTCGCCATTTCCTCGGATTTGCCAAAGCGTTTTAACGGAATCAGCTTCAAGTAGTTTTCAGCATAAACACGGTCCTTGAGCAAATCACCATGAACTGGTGTATCAATGAACCCGGGCAGCACCGCGTTGACACGAATTCCATGTTCTCCCAGTTCCACACAAAGGGTGCGAGTCAGGGCCAGCAAGCCAGCCTTCGACGCATCGTAAGCTGAGGCCCGCGGGCTGCTGGAGAGCGCGTTGCGCGAGACCACGTTGACAATAGCAGCTCCTTTCACACGCTTCATCGCCGGCACAAAGCCCCGGGCAAGCGCTGCGGCCGCAACCAGGTTTACATTCAATGAGCAAAGCCAGGTTTCATCGGTTAGCTCTGTGATAGAATCATACAGACAGACCCCCGCGTTGTTGACCACTGCACGGGGAGCCCCCATTTCAGAGACAATCTGTTTTGCCAATGGTGTAAGGGACGCTGTTTCGGCCAGGTCACAGAGATAGGTTTCCATAGCTTGACCAGCCTTGGTTCGTTTCAGTCGGGCAAGACCCGGCTTTGACCGGTCGACCGCCGCCACCCGGTAGCCTTCGCTCACAAACCGCAACGCGGCTGCTTTACCAATACCGCTGGCAGCCCCGGTAACAACGGCAATGGGGTGGCGAGGTTTTTTGGCCATTGGATTCCCAACTATGAGTGTGGCTGGTTCGAGTTGGCGGTATTCGCATCGAGTGTTAACTTGGTGGAAATACGAATCGCTGTACCGCTGCCATGCACACCTATAGTACCAGTAAATTTTCGGCCGCGGAAGCTCTCACGGTAATCGTTGTTGATGACGACAACAGTGTTGGCAGCACTGGCATTGAGTCCAAGAGCATTCCGCATCGATTTTGCGACGCGTCCAACCTCCACCGATTGCAATACGTATCGAGGGTTTGCCCAACAACGAACGATGGTATCCGCCAACGCTGGTGAGGATTTTCAAGAGTAAATCACGCAGTACCTAACGAACTAAAGGCTACGCTTTGATAACTGATTCTCTGAGGGAATCCCCCTCTTTTCACCCACCGCTTTCAGATGAGTTGCTGTTGAACAGGAACTTTTTCGAACTCTATCCACTCGACGGGGGTGGCGCACTCGTATCGCCTACGATGGTCTCCAGCACCGGGGACGCCGAGTTTGCACAACAAGTCCTCGACCAAGACGCGTTGCGGGATTTTGGCACTTTGCCAAAACTTGACCACCGCCGCTTCGAACGGTGGCGAACGGGCCAAAAAAGCTGCTGGATCAATCGCTTCTACTGGCTGGTACCACTGGCCAAGCGTGTTGCCATCACCCAGGATCAACAACTGGCGCAACTGGTGATCGACAGTTTACTTCACTTTATCGACACCTGTCCTCCCCCCGGTAATGAGCAGGAAATTCTCGCACACATGCGACGGGTTTATGACCGGCGCGACCATTCTTACAACCAGGCAACTTACGAAGAAATTCGTCAGGACGAGACCGACATCGAGTACATCTGGTTCGATTTTGAACCCGCCAGTCGTCTGATCCACTGGATACACATCCTGTACTTTCTTCAACTCGGAACTACGATCGATCCGCAATCCCGACAAAAAATTCTGGCCAGCATGTATCACCACGGCATGGTGATCTACTACGGCGAACACAATCGGCGGGAACTGCTGGTGGGCGACAATCACCAGAGCCTGCGGGGAATCGCATTGATGTATGCAGGAGCCATGTTTCGAGAAATGCCACTGGCCGAGGAGTTTCTGCGGGATGGTATCCGGATCATGAATTTTCATAGCAACCAGGGATTCTTTGAAGACGGTGCGTTGACCGAAATTTCACCTTCTTACCACGCCTTTCAGGTCTGGCATGTGCGGGATGCGTTGCTGCTTTGCCGCCAATGTGGCCTTAATCTTGATCCTCAAGTTGAACACCGTTTGCGCAGCCACCTGGCGTATCTTGATGCCGTTACCACCCCTGACGGAAAATCGGTCAGCTTGAATGATGCCTATCCGTTGACAGTTTCTACCTTTTTAAAGTCCTTCGATTTTCTCGATCACCCGTCTGACGGCAAAGATGGAACAACTGGCTTTGCCGATGCGGGTATCTGGGCAACTCGCCAGAGGGATCTTTATTTCCTGATGGACGCATCGCCCTTTATTGGACGGGCGTCGCATCACCACTGCGGCAAAAACGCACCCGTGCTGTGGGTAGGCGGAAAACCGTTGCTTGTCGATAGCGGATGCTGCCCCTACGACGACCAGGCCTACATCACCTGGTATCGACTTGGCCAGGCCCACTCAAGCATGCTGGTCAACGGCCAGGGAGACGGATTGATTCACGGGATCTGGGATATCGAATGCCTGGCTGAAACGCAATGTGATGGCTGGCAAACACTCAACGACAAACACCTGCAACTGAGCGCCACCATGACGGGAATTGCAGGCCCCTGGGAAGGAGTCGTGTGGACCCGAACCGCAACGGTAAAATCAGCAACAGTGTTGGAATTGCTCGATACGGTCCGGTCACCGCGGGAAGCTACCCTGACCTTTGTCTTTAACCTGCACCCGGACGTTTCAGTCACGGCCACCGGCAAACACGCAAATTACCTGAACGACTCCGTTGAGGTGTGCCATCGATGGGAATCTTCTACACCATGCGAGGCCAAGGTCGTTGAGGGAAAATGCATCGTTGGTTTCCGGGAACAAGTCAATCAACAACTGCTCCTGGAGATGCGCATCAAGAACCGCGCGACGCTCAAGTCGACACTGGTGCGCGCTGGCACCCAACCTGGCATTACTTCGCATTCTGAACAAACGCCATAAGCTTTTGCGCGTATGCCTGGTTGCCATAATCCCGCAGAATTCTCTGCTGGGCCCGTGCGGCGGCTTGCTCCCGCTGATTGTCGTGCTCCAGCCACCACTTTGCCTTGTCCTGCAATTCTTCCAAAGATTTCCAGGTGTCGATTTCCTTGCCGATCTCGAACACTTCTTCGATACCCTCGACATAGTCGGTGAGCATGAATCCACCGCTGCCAGTGATTGCCGTATCGCGTTGGTTCAAGTATCCGCGCGACTGGGGCGAGTTGTGCTGGTTGAGATTGATCTTGGCTGCCGCATAAATACCAGGCAACTCTTCGTAGCCCCGAAATCCCCGGTAGGCGTACCGGGGTACCTCTTCGAAGGTCCCAAAACCGAGGCCACCGTAAATGTGAATCCGTCCCAGGTCTTGAATCGTAGCCACCACCTGGTGCCTGAGTGCCCGCTGATCGGGAAACGGGATCACGTGGGTAATCCGCTGCACCAGATCAGCAGAAGAGAGGTACTGTTGGTCGCTGCCTCCCTCCCGCGCATAGAGCGAGAGTATGGTCAGCGTGAAATCACACGACTCGTGCGGTGTGGGCTTTGCCATCCCGTGGAGTTCATCCGCAGGCGGCGGATAGAGCAAGATCGCTTTGATACCCCGGCTCTCGTAGACGGCCAGGCTTTCCTGGCAACACGTGGCAGCAAACTCGAATTCTGCCGAAAACTCCGGGTTGCGCAAAAGATCCCACGGGTCATCCTGCGTATGTGTGACGGTTTTGCACCAGGGGTATTTTTCCCTCACCTGCTGAATCAGTCCCGCTGGCCGGTCATCCTTGCTGAACCACCACAAAAGTAACTCTGGTTTTTCCTCCTCGATACGCTCCAACAGGTTTCGTTGGAACGCTTCGTCGTCGGGATAGGTGAGATTCCACTTGGATGGATCGGCAATACGATCCGCTTCCTCTTTGGCCAGCGCAATGTCCGCCTCCACCCGGGTGGCAATGCAACCACGGGTGGGCTGATAGAGGACCTCGCAGCCAATCCGCTGGAAACCTTTCTGGATGCTCCACAAAGACTGGCCGGGGTGAAAGCCTCCCAGCAACAGAACCTTGCTCATGCCGTCTTCCTTTTTATGGGTGAATGCCCGCTCATCGGTATCTTATTCCAACTATCATTCCTCCAATATCCTTCCCAATTCCGGATCCGAGCTCCGCCTTTCATCCAAGCCACTGCCGATTACTGTTCACCCGAATTGGGTGCGCGGGCCTCGTCCTTGGTGATTGCCACCATTGATCCCAACACGGCCCAGTAAATGGATGTTTGAACAATACCAGAGCTTGGTAGCACGGGAATGTCGTAACCGGGAACTGTGACCATCGCATCGTAATAGGGCCAGTGGGGATAAATGACGTGGTCCGGTTCCGGGCCAGGCAGGTTCTTTTTCCCCATTCCGGTGATAATCTCCACAGTGATCGCGCCCTTTTTACGGGCGAGTTGGTACGCATCGCCAGGACGTCGGGCATACCCGAGGAAAAAAAGGAGATCGCCAGGATGTAACTTTTTTGCCAGTTCCTCTTGACCTGGTGTTTCCCCATGAATCTCCTCCAGGGGAACCATGAACTTCGGATCTCCAGGAACACCGGTTTGGTATACGGGAAAATGCGGAATGAGATACGCATAGATTTGATGACCTTCTTTTTTGACGCGCGTACAGGCAAAAGCGACCTCGTTAATGTTCCGCGTCTCCTTGTCCCGTAACGTTTCAAAAGTTTCCCCCAGCCGGATTAAATAATTGCGACCCAACGTTCCCGGAGGTACCGCGGTCGTCGCCCCCCGGTCGTGAAACGACTGCCCGTGAAATGGCTCGTTACGTTTGCGCGCTCCCGGCATTAAAACGCTTTGGTACATCGTGGGCATCAAGCCGCCACGGGTCAGTGCCGAAACCAACTCTCCCTGAAAGGCCCACAGGATCGCGAGATTCTGCAGCGAAATCAGTGGATAGTTGTGGCCCCCGAAACAGGCCGTGACTGGAGCGGGAATTTTTAGCGAACTCACCAGGTGAACGTCACAGTGCGCAAGGTGCTCGGCGGCGTGGGTGGCCGGCGGAAGCGGCCCGATACCAACCACATAGGCGCCTGCCTTGTGAAGGCGCTGCACAAGCTTCAGGTCTTCGTCAGGAGAGGTATTTGTCCAGCCAACGATCACTGCATCGCTGGAAGAAAGCTTGCCTTCGGGCGTGTATTTTTTGGCAAGCATCAATCCCCCTGCCCGCACAACGCCTTCATCGGCAAAGTCTGGCCGAACCGAGGCCATCAAGAGCCCGCCACCGGCCTGCAGGCGTTTGGCAACCGCTTCGCCGGCACGGGTCATGGCAGGAATCTGTGACTCTGCCTCCCGGGTTCCGGACCGGAGCGTCTCGTAGAAAATCTGGCTGAAAACCAGCGCTCGATCCCGCTGGACCTCAGCCGCTTCGGCTGCAGTCACGCAGAGCACCAACAGGCAAATGAACGCCCCAATCGACCGGCTGGAAAAAGATGGGTGTTTCATGGTCTCGTTTTCCATGTTCTCATGTGCAAGAAATTTTTTTGGTTTGATTCAACCAACGCGACCGGCACAGCGCTCTTCACGTTTTAAAGTTCCTGGCTTTAAAGTTCCTGGTTTTAAAGGTTCTGGTCATCACTCCTCAAACGTGTCGCGCCTGGGCACACTACCGTCATCCGTATCGTCACGTTTGAGGGTACTGAGCCGCGCGTAACATTTTCGCAAATCGAGGCTCGCACCAATAATGAGCCAGATCGTGATCGGGATACCAAGTATCAGGTTGATCCACACCCAGGCATGCCAGAACTGGGCCCACACCTCGGCAGAAAACCCCTTCTCCGAAACCAACTCGGGAACCAGTACAGGACCCAGCAGGCTGTAGATGGTCACACCTACAAATACTAAAAGCCAAAACCCAAACCAAACGAGCAGTCCGATTGCAAGGAAGCGATCCATCAGGCTGAATTCATCAGTAATGTTAATCACCCTCATCCAAAGTGACCGCGGCAATGGATCCTCTGACCTGGTGTGCTCGTCCTGAACGTGATATTTACCGCGATACAACATCCGTTCGAGATTGAATGGTTTTGTAAATGTCAGCAGCGAGACGACCACGTAGCTTCCAATGCAGATCATCATCGTATAGAACCAGTAAACCTGGAGATTGGGTCCGGTCAGCCAGTCCAACAGCTGCAGGAACCAGCCCCTCTGGACTACGTCTTCAAAATTAGGCTTCACCGTATCAAGCACGATGCGCGTGATCGAGATCACCATCCCGGCTGTGATCGCGATCCAGGCAGCCAGGGTGGAACCGCGCCGCCAGTAGAGTCCCCCGATAATCACCGTACCGGCCCCGGCGACGATCGCGCCGGTGATCGCCTGGAACATCCGGATGTAATCCGTTTGCTTGTACAAAATGCTAAAGACATAGGCAAACACAGCGACGAAGACAATCGACCAGCGGAGCAAACGCAAGTGCTGCTCAGGAGTAAACGGCCTGCCGCGGATCGGACAGACAACGTCCTGAATAAAAATTGATCCCCACGAATGCAGGTAGGTGTCCTGCGTGGTGATCAAAAAGAAGAGCATCATTGCGCAAAACAGGCCTTTCAGCCCAACCGGCAAAATATGCGAAAGCCCCACGCTAACCCGTACCTGTTCAACGAGGTAATCGTCCCCAACCGTGTCGAGCACCTGCTGCACTTCTGCAGCCTGGTGGGCATATTTTGGCAACGTGAGAAATGCCAGCACGCAAAGTGGGATCAGCACCACCATGACGGTTTGGGGAATCAATCGCCACGTCCCTATAATGCCACCCATCTTTGCTTCGTGGGGATTCAACGCGCAGGAGTTGTAACTCTGGCCACCTTGCCACGATATAAATCCGTAAAACATGCCAAAAATGGCAATCATGGTAAACCAGGCGTTGAAATCCTTGACCTTGCTGGTGTTGTACGGATTCAAAAACGAACTTCCCTGTGTTTCGAGGCTCAAAGCAACCTCAGAAAGCTCTGCCCAGCCAAACTTGTGTAGCATAAAAAACGCGATCAGGACGAAACCGGCGCTGCACATGATTCCCTGCACGCAGTCACTGATCATCACCGAAATGTGTCCCCCCAGCGTGGTGTACAGCAGAGCCAAACCGAGGGTCAGCAGCATCAACGGCCAGAGCGTTGGAATGGTTTGTCCGAACAGGTCGAACGTCTGGGGCAGGTCACAGAAATAGATAAAAAATCGTGTGGCAACCGCCGGAAAGATTCCAAAATTTACAATTCCTGACAGCCAGACAATGACGCCGGCATAGATGCGGAAATTCCGACTGTAACGGACCTCGTAAAACTGGCCCATGGTCAGGCAGCGCGTTTCACGATAACGGTAAATCAACCAGCCGGACATCAAAATGACGGCGGTGGCCGGGAACATGAGTAATTCCCACCAGACCGGCGGAAAACCGACCTTGTAATAAATCTCAAAACTCGCGACGACCGCGATGGCACCAACACCGGCCATCGCCCCCGAGAGGGTCATCATGTAGCGTCCGGCAGACCGGTTCGCCGAGAGGAAGTCTGCAACCCCTTTTACATATTTGGTGGTCGTGAAGCAGAGCCACGTAATCAGGCTCCCAGCTCCAAGGACAATGGCCCAGTCGATCCAGCTCACGTTTTGATTTCCACCATCGATTTTTGACTTATGATCACGACCGTATCAAAACTCCAGAAGAGGGCGCTTCACAGCCCTCGACGACTACCCCAGTGGCCATACTACCCCAGTGGCCATACAGCACCGATGCATGTAGGTGATGCTATCGTATTACGGTTTTGTTGAAAATCCAGAGACCTTCATCTTGAAAAAGCAAAAGAGGCAAGCACGCCCGGGATTTCCCCACCGAAACAGCCATAAAACGCCGGTAACTGAAATCTTTGTTGAAGGCAATACAGGACCGAAACACTCGCAGCGGTCCGATTCCATCTTTAAAAATGCTGAGTTTCCTGGCCGAACCGTGGCTGGCACTAGCGGGTCAACAGGCAACCTGTTTTTTCGTTTCGTTTGCAGGGACGCAGGTTATACCGCTAAAATGGTCAAGCGGGTACAATGCCGCTAGTCAAGGTTTGCTTCTCAAACTCGGTTTAAGGCACTCTCAATCTTTCCGGCAGGGAAAGTAGAAGTCTTGCACACGGAGATATTTACAAATGCCTGTACGACAGTCCAAGAACATTGAACTTTTTGTTGTCCTGCTTTTGTTCATCGGTAGCCTGACCATGCCGGTAGGATATGCTGCGAAACCTTCATTTGATGTTTCCAAACCGCGAACCCTTTCGGCAACGCGCGTTACCGAGCTACCGGTTATCGACGGAAAAATTGACGACGCGTGCTGGAAACAGGCAACACCAATCACGGATTTTATCGTTTGGAATGCTGGTATTCTGGCAGAATACCAATCGGTAGGGATGATTTGCTACGACGATTCACAGCTCTACATTGCGGTCAAATGCCTGTTGCCTCCTGGTGTGAAACCGGGCCTTGAGAAGGATTCCTCTCCGAAAAAAAACCACGACTCCTACATTTTCTCAGACGACCTGGTCGAAATACTGCTTGATCCTGGGCATTCACTCATCGACTACTACCAAATCGCCGTGACTGCCTTCGGATCGACGTTCGATGGCCTCCGTCGCTATGGTGGAGCACAACTCGACTCGAACTGGGATGGTGATTGGACAGCGGCGACGCACATCGCCGAAGGGTATTGGTCGATGGAAATTGCGATTCCACTTTACAACCTGGGAATCACATCTGAGACTCCAGAGGTTTGGGGTATTAACTTGTGCCGCAACGCCTGGAACCCCAAGGGTGAACAATCCACCATTGCTGCCAAGGGGGCCTTTCACAGCCCGGAAGACTTTGCCATTGTGGAAAACCTGGACGTCGATTTTTCCAACATCCAGGCGCAAGTCACTCCAGGAATTCTTAACCTGGAAATCACCCCGCAAGGACCCACTGGTAAATTTTCCGTACCCGTAAAAAACGCCGCTGATACAGCCAAGCAGTATGAAATCGAAACCTGGACCTCGACAGACGACACCGCCGGCGCAACAGATTCCCGGATCGTGTCCCTGAAGCCGGGGGCCGAAAAAAACATTGCGACAGAACGTGTTGAACTCGAGCAGTTAGCACCGAATCGTAATGACCTCTACCTGGTTACTTCGAGCCCGGAACTCCAAAAAGTTAAAGTTTCAGACGCCAAAAGTGGGCTCCCGCTTTCGGTGACCAATATCCCGCGCCCATTTTTTCTCGAAGCTGCCCGGATCCTCGTTGATGATCCCTGGAAGAAAGAAATGTCGCCAGGGAAAACCTCGGCCATAAAACTTGTGGTCGAATCCAAGGTCGCCGAAAAACACCGTAAAAATGGCAAACTTACGGTCGCGTTACTGGCCCCACAGGGCAACAAAGTCCTGGCAAAAAAAACATTAACCAACTATTCGTCAAAAGCTGCCGTTGAGTTTCCAGTCTCCAATATTCCGTGGGGTGCTTACAAAGTCCGAGCTGTGTTCACCACTGCCAACGGCCAGGAAATACTCACCACCACAGCTCCTGCCACTGTCCTGCCTGGTGGCAAGCACCAGATCAAGGTTCTGAATAATCTTGTCAGCGAACTGATGGATACTAAAACGCGCAGGCTGCAGGGCACCCGGAAAATTGCTTTCATGAACCCGCGTGATGGCTGGGTCTTTTTCTCGGCAACCGGTGACGGCAATCTCACCCTGGATGGGCAGGACGAGCCCCTTTTGGCCGCGCACTCGGCAAACGTCCCCACCGAAGCAATGCGTTATTTGCCGGCAGGACGTCACCAGTTACAAACCCAGAAAAACGTCAACCGGGTTATCGTTCGATCGATTCCCGAACTGATTTACAGTAACCACCCGGGCGATTTTGAGTGGGACTATTTGAAAGAGAAGGTGCTACCTCACTGCAACACGATCCTTGGCGGTGACGGTGACCCGGCCGCCATTCAAGAATGGACCGATTCCCATAAGCGGTGGCTTGGTTTCTCGGCAGCCCCCGGGCACGGCGTGGGCCAGGAAACTTTTCTGGATGCCAGGCAGTACTACGAAGATCGCCTTTCCCGTACTATCGGGTTCAGCCATCCGCTGCTAAGCGGCGTGCTGGTCGACCAGATTTCCTCCTGCCGCTCCCTGCAGAAAATCGAAATCGCAAAAATGTTGAGTTCGATTCTGGAGGATCCGAGCCTGGCAGGCAAACAGTACCGTCCCTGGTTTGAAGGATGTGTTTTCGGCTCGGGACCCGACATGGCCTTCATGCGACTCGTCCTGGATGCAGGCTGGCCTTTCGCTTTTTACGGATATATTCCGGAAAAAGGGACGTCCGAAGAAGTCGACGAAGTGATCTACAAAATCTTCACCAAGAATGCGCTCAGCTGCGAGGAGGGAGTCCCTGGCTCCATGCGACGCTGTATTCCACAGCCTGGTTTTATGACCTACATCCCGCACGGGCACAATTTGAATGTCAACCCTGGCACCAGCTACAAGGTCCTCATGCAAATGCAGTCGGAGACGTTTGCCAATCACCCTGCTTTTTTCGGCACCTATGGTCAATTCTGGTATTACTCCCCCTATGTCAGTGAAGAAAACCTGCGGTGGAGCGCCGCCCTGTTCCGGCACTATGGGATCGAAGGAAAAACAACCCCCCTCACCACCGACCCTTATCTTTTGGACCACATTGAAAACCCTGATTTTTTCAGCGGAACCGAGGGATGGGCCATTACTGAGGCGGAGCCGGGCGCGGTAAGAATCGACTCACACCCGGGCTACGGAGGACTTCAAGGCCGGTTTATCAGTGGCTCCCAAGGGGACCAGTTTCTGGTATTAAAACGCAGCACCGCAGGACCTAATATTTTTTCGCAGAAGATCAAAAACCTGGTCCCCGGCAGGATGTACTCCCTGAAAATGATTACCGCCGATTTTGATCACATCAAAAATGAAAAATCGGTCGACCAGAAAAGTACAGTATCGATTAATATCGATAATGTTGAGCCGTCGACACTACCGGACCATATGCTGGATGTCTCTTATCCGAGCCACTACGGGTCGACGCTGGGTAAGTTCAACGTAAATCATACTGCCTTCATGACGTATCATTGGCGCGTTTTTCGCGCCACCGATTCCACCGCGATGCTGACCGTCTCGGACTGGGCCTCGCCCAACGATCTGGGCGGACCGGCAGGCCAGGAAATGATGGTCAACTTCATCGAAATCGAGCCGTACTTTGCAGAATAAAGCAAAGCCTCAGGACCACCGGCACCGCTGGCCGTTGAAAAAATCGCCTTGGAGTCGGCAGAAAAAAAGAAAGCGTTAAAGTTAATCCGCCAGAATCATTCCCGCCAACCAAAAAGAGCCAGTACCTCCCCGGTCACCTGCACCGCCCCGACCAGGTTTTATCAAGCCGGCATCGCTACAGTTCTTCTAAATAGACCCGCTTGCTGCCCTGCTGCTGTGAAAGTTGGGCGGCGTCTAAAATAGCAATCTTTTCCAGCAGCGAATCGTAAGGGATAGCTGGTTTGTCGGAACGGACCATTTTCCGGAAGAGCTTCAGGATCACTTCCCCGCCGGCAGGAAATTCCGGGTCGCCAATAGGTGGGCTGTGCAGGGCGCCTCCCTTGCCGTAGGCAGACGCAAAGAACCAGCAGATGTCCGGGAAAACCGTGACCGGCGCATTAATGATCAAAGCCGCCTGTCCCGATTTGTATTGCAGATGCAAGTAGGCCGCCGGCACGCGACCCTCGCCGTTGGTCCACTCGGCGAACGGCGATGAGTTCAACTCCTGGGTAGACGCAGGATCCAGCGGTGTGTGTCCCATCGCCTGTACCCACTCAACACCATCGCCCAGAATGTTGCGCACCATGCCAATGCCGTGAACGATGCCCGCCAAACCGTAGGCGCCAACTCCCTTGACCACGACCAGTCCGGCACCGCCAATCTCGCCAAAGGACTGCGACCAGCGGTTTAGCTGTGGGTTGTGCTCCAACAGGGATGCAGACATGACACAGGTTTTGTTCTTTTTTGCCAGGTTGACGAGCTTACGGGCCTCTTCGAGGCTGGGGGCAAATGGCTTGTCTACGTAAACGGGAATGCCTCTTTCAAGAAAAGGAGTGGCCAGTTTGACGTGATCCGCACCGTCGCCACTGCAATCGGCAATGAAGATCGCGTCGACGTCGTCGGCCATTTCCTCCAGTGTGTCGCAAACCTGAGCGGTGCCCAGAAAGGTCTTGGAAAAATCGCTGGCTCGCTGCGGGTCGGCATCCCAAACCTTCACCAAATCAAAACCCGACACCTGCGGGATGCACAGCTTCTCCGGGTCGAAGATGTCACAGAAAAAATAATGATGGCAGGGAGGGTCGTTCTTCTCCAGCAGTCGCCGGTCGCAAGAGGCGAAGAACGGCGCGTACCAATAGCCGTGTGTGTCACAGCGAACCAACCCCAGACGAATATTGGTAACATTGCTCATGGTAGTTTTTCCTTATTAAACCGGATAGCTTCCAGAATCGCACCTTGGAAGCAACCTGGGGGCATTCCGTAATTATGTGAACAACTTCACAACCCGCGCGTAACGGGCTTCAACGAAAAACATGAGGGAGGCGGCAATCGTTTACGAGACGTTTGATCCTACATCACCGGTTGCCTTCGGAAAAGTAGCGAGGCTGCTTCTACCTGGCTGCTATCTCCTGCCGATTTCGCGCTTCCATGTGTTTCCGGCCGGTCTGTTCACCGACGGCGGGCCTACCAGACATCGAGTCCTACCACACTTCAAGCCCTACCACACATCGGCAGCCGCTACCCTGCGGGCAGCCACCAGTTCGTTCTCCCTGGGGTAACACTCCAGGCCCACAAAACCCCGGTAGCCCAGGTCATGAGCCTCCTTGAAGACCCGGTTGTAATGGATCTCCCCAGTGCCCGGTTCGTTGCGTCCACACAGGTCACCCTCTCTGATCTGCATGTGGTACAAGTCCCAGTTGATCTTCACACTGGGCGAATCGACTTTCGCGCAGATCTTAACCGCCGGGGAAATTCCGTGCAGAGAGTGCCCCTTGTGATCGACCCGGATGTTTGACCCAGCCTTCTTAAACGAGTCCACGCCCTGATAGACAATCGGGGTGTCAGGACGCATTTCAAGGAGGGCAAGCGATGGCACGAGGTAAGAAACACGGTCCGGAAGAGGTAATCCCGAAGTTACGTGAAGCCGAGGTGTTGATCTCTCAAGGGAGCACACAAGAGTTAGCCGCAAAGCAGATCGGCGCTACGAAACAGACGCTGATCCGCTGGCGGAAGGAATACGGCGGCTTCCGCATGGACCAGGCGAAACACCTGACCCAGGAAGATGGGGCGTAATTCTCGGGAGGGAGCTTCTTGACTTGCAATTCTCCCTTCCCATATCATGCCGCCTGGATCACTTTTAAATGGCAACCTCGTTGTACTCATACTGACAACTTTTTAGGAGTTTACTGAACGTGGAAGCGGCAATCCTTCTCAAGCTTGTTTTTACACTTATTGGCGGCCTGGGGATTTTTCTGCTCGGCATGAAGTCGATGTCCGACGGCATGCAAGCGGTTGCTGGTTCGCGTCTGCGCGGGCTGATTGGCCTTGCAACCAACAACCGGTTTCTGGCAACCGGTGTCGGAGTGATTGTCACCTGCGTGGTGCAGTCGAGTTCGATTACGACCGTCATGGTCGTCGGCTTCGTCAATAGTGGAGTCATGCAGCTGGCCCAAGCCCTCGGTGTGATTATGGGGGCCAATATCGGCACCACCATTACCGGCTGGATTCTTGTGCTGAAAATCGGCAAGTATGGTCTTCCGCTCCTGGGGGTCGCAGCCATTATTTATCTTTTTTCCAAAGGCGATCGTTGGCGGTTCTGGTCCATGGCCATCATGGGAATCGGCATGATCTTCTTTGGCCTTGAACTCATGAAAGATGCCTGCAGCCTGATCAAAGAGCACCCAAGCTTTGAAAGCTGGTTTCAGACTTTCCAGGCCAATACTTACCTGGGAGTGCTAGGTTGTGCACTCATCGGTTGCCTGCTCACCACCATGGTCCAGTCCTCTTCGGCAACCCTTGGGATCACCATCTCCTTGGCCTCGCAGGGCGTCATCAGCTATCCCACTGCAGCGGCCCTGGTCCTCGGTGAAAATATTGGTA
>JAKVCB010000078.1 GCA_022448345.1 Pirellulales bacterium | reverse complement strand
CGCTCTTGGAGCGGCAAGGAGCGTCACTGCGCGTTCCTTAACACCGGCTCTACCCCCGCCGCAAATGGACGATTTGCGTCGATTGCAAGCGTGAGCGGAATTGACTTTCCTGACGATGGTCGAGGCCTGGCAGTCGTCGACTGGGATCACGATGGCGACCTTGATTTATGGCTTAGCAATCGCAGCGCACCAAGAATCCGCTTCTTGCGGAATAATTCTACCGGTGCAAATCAATCACTTATGCTACACCTGGTCGGCAACGGCACAACAACCAACCGAGATGCGATTGGCGCGCGGGTAGAAGTAACAACCACTGAAGACAATACCGACGACGATTCAGACCTGAAACGCATCAAGACGCTACGGGCGGGCGAGGGATTTTTGTCTCAGTCTTCCAAGTGGGTCGGAATTGGACTGGGCACAGCCGCCGGAATCGAGAACGTGACTGTCCGCTGGCCAGGTGGCTCTACCGAAACGTTTACGGGAGTCGAACCGGGAGGACGTTACACGCTTGAGCAAGGCTCTGGCGAACCCAAAGTCGATGCGCCAGAGACACCGAGGGCTAAGATTTTGAAATTGGAAGCCCGCCCCCAAAAACACTTACCAGTCACCGAGCAGGCCAGAATTCGCCTCGCCCAGCCGATGCGGTTGCCCAACTGGAAATGGGCCGGGTACGGCGGACCCGATCGCGCGGTTGCGACCAACCAAGGCAGGCCGGTACTGATCAATCTCTGGGCCAGTTGGTGCCGCAATTGCGTGGCGGAACTCAAGGAACTCGGCCGACGGCAAAGCGAACTTGAAGAGGCAGGAATTGACGTTGTGGCCGTTTGCACAAACGGTCTTGGGGAAGACACCACCAGTATGAAGCCGGCCATCAAACTGCTCTATTCGATGGATTTTCCGTTCTGCGCTACCACATTGGACCCAAAACTGTACAAATTATTGAAGGCGGTTCAACATAGCTTTATCCCCATGGCCGGCCCCCTTCCACTACCCTGCAGTTTTCTCCTCGATGGCAAGGGGCGGGTGGCAGCAATTTACCGGGGCCCGGTTTCGGTCGACGCTCTCCTCGCCGACGCACAGTTTTCAGAAGAACTGTTTCCGGAAGAACAGTTTCCAGAAGACGACCCACAAGAATTGTTCGAGTGGTCCGCCCTCCTTCCGGGAAAATCGCTGAACCTCCCCACAGATTCTGACCCAGCCCGACATGCTGCGGCCGGGCACCATTTCAATTTAGGAAAGCAGCTCCAGGCTGCCGGCTACTTCTCCACTGCAACGGAGCACTACCACCGCATTTTGGAGATGGGTTACGACACATATTCCGTCCACAACAACCTGGGAACGATCCACCTCATCTTCAATCGCAACGAAGAAGCCATCTACCACTTTCAAGCTGCAATTGAAATCGATCCAGATCAAGCCGCTGCCCACCAAAACCTGGGCATCTGTTTTCGCGACGCCAAAAAGAATTTACAGGCGGAGTCTGAATTCAAATTGGCCATCAAAGCCGATCCAAATCATGTCGAGCCCCATTGTTCCCTGGGAGACCTTTATCAGGATCTTGAAAGAATCGACGAGTCTATGACCCACTGGCAACGGGCAATCGAATTGGCACCTGAGCGTCCCGAAGGTTACACCGGGCTGGGGAGCCTCTATCTGGACCAGCAGCAGCCCGCCAAGGCGATCGAACTCTTCGAAACGGCACTAGAAATCGAGCCTGATCACGCAGACGCCAAGCGAGGCCGAAAGCGGGCGAAGGCAAGGCTCCCAGGGTCCCCCTAAGCTTCACCAGGTAAAACTCTGTTGAAACGCCCGCCGACGACCTGACTTTGATCGGCATCGCCATCAGAAACAATCGCCCGAAAGGCAACTTTCTCCGGAGTCACATTGGAGTTCGGTGAGCCCTGGCCGAAATCGACGTGACTTCACGACGGAAGACCGCAACCGCAATCACGTTTCTTTCTTTCTGATTTTCAGACACACCTGCCAACCAGAAGTAAAACGGCCTCGCATGCCTTAAAAAAATACCGCCTCCCAGCAGAGTCCACTGCCCGCCTGCCTTACTGCAAAGAAATCGCTTTCCGTCTGCGAGAAAAGATTCCCGCAGAAAGGCCAAACAATGTCAGCACAACGCTTGACGGTTCGGGAATTGCGTTGAGAACCAGCACGGGACGCATCGACAGCCTGACCGCCTCGGACGTGCCAATATTATAACTCTCTACGACGTCGCCGTTGTCTAGATCAGGATTCAAACGCAAAAAGACATGGTCGCCCGCACCGGCCCCCCCGTCGTACTGGGCATTCAGGTAGTTCAGCAAATTTGCCGAACCGGTCGCATTCGTGTGATAGGCCCCAGGCGCCGCGCCATTTCCGCCGCTGATTAGATTGTCCTGCAAATGGGTGATGCCAGGCGTATTGTCGATCGCGTTGGACTCGTGATAAACGAGCGTTCCCAGCACAGGCAGGTCGACTCCAGGTCGCGGGGGAAAGGCATACAAGTCGGTATTAAATTTAAAACCGTCGACATCGGTAACACTCTCAAGAAAGACTTGGAGCACTGCACTACTGAAGGGATTGTTTACATTACCAAGATTCGGAAGTTGGAACGGCAAGACTCCGTTTCGTCCATCGCCATAATTTTCAGGGCCGACCCCAACGCGCATACGCGAGGCACCTCCGTTAATGTACGAGCCATTCTCGGTATGCTCACCATCAGAGGCAGAGGAATAAATCTCCAGGCTTGCCGCCTGAAGTATTGATCCGCTCACGAGCAGACAGGTACCAATCCACAACACGCATTGGCAGCGGACAAGGAAGGCAGAAAACATGACACACTCCTATTGGTAAACAATTTCGGGCAACACCCAATCAAAAGGCACTGTCATTCAGCACGGGTTAAAGACTCGTTGAATTCCAAGCCGAAGTGATCGAGAAGCAGCAGGCCGATGAACCGTTTCGCCCAATGATGGCTGGCACAATCTTCACTTCCCACCTTTCGCCTCGACGAGGTCTCCTAGAAAGGACCTCAACAGGCCACTGAACGGCCCGACATGACAGAGGCATGTTTTTTGCGACTTCCGTTCCAGGCTACTCAACCGGCACGGAACCCAGCACGCAAAACAGGGCCACCAGGCCATAGACAGGGAGCCTGGCCCCAGGAGTGCTACCAGGAGTGCTACCAGGATGGCTGACGACTTTTCTTACCTAAACTAACGCCTGGAGGTGCCAAAACGGGCGGAGCCGGCCAGATTGCCCAAGTGACGGCGTGCCTGAACCTGTTCGGGCCAATTTTTCAGCCCCGACCGGCCTTGGAATAAGGGGAACTTTCTGAGACACTCCCCCGCCCGTAGAGTCCCCCGCCCCGCAATTTGCGGCATGCCAAATTCCCACCACAGACCTCCAGACGCTTTCTGCTGAAGCTCCCACGCGCAAACTCAACCAGGTTTGTTTTCCTACACCCACCATTGTCCCACCATGGCCCATCGTTTTCCTGACTCCCCCCTGCCGCCAGCCCTTTCTTACCCGCCATTGGATGCGTTCGGCCGAGCACTCGGTTGTATTGTGAGGAGAAAAACCATGGTTTTTGCGCGAAGTGTCATTTGGCTGCTGTTGGCGTTCGTGCCAGTGGCCGCACAAGCACAAACTCCTGGCCCGGATGGCTCCGAACCAAAAGCCACCGCTGCCACGCCCGTCGCTTCGACGGCAAACCCGCTGTTGATTCGCAAGTTAAAATCGCCTCGCACGGCGATGAAAACATTTTTGGATGCGGTCAACAATGACAATCTTCAGCTGGCTGCGCTCTGCCTGGATCTTTCCCAACTGCAAGCTGCCGACGAAGCCCATAAAAAGAAATCAGAAGAATACGCCTACAAGCTCAAAGACACCATCGATCGCATTACTCGGGTTCAGTATTTCGTTATTCCTGACGACCCTGATCACGAAGACGATTACCAGCTGACTTCGGGACAGGCAATTTATGGAAAAGCGGCCTACACGGCTGCCACATCGATCATCCTTTCGCGTGGCAACGACAACTTATGGCGATTTAACACAGCCACCGTAGAAAACATTGACGAACTGTGGCAAGACGCCCAGTCGCGGGACAAAGTTTCTGGTCTGGTAAAAAGCCAGGCCACCAAACCTCCCCAGGTTTGGCTACGGGAACAGTTCCCTCCCTTCCTGCAGAAAAAACATTTCTTACTGCGATACTACCAGTGGATTTGCCTAGGCATCCTGATTTTTGTCGGGTTTGCCGCCGAATTCCTGGTTCGCCATGGACTGCAATGGTTGACCAACACCTGGTTTCGCTTCATGGACAATGGCGAACGAAAACGAGCAGAAAAAGCGACCTGGCGTCCGCTCGGGCTATTGGCCCAGGCTTTGGTGTGGTATGGCGGCACAAAACTGATCGATTTGCCGCCGATGGTACTGTCGGTTCTTTTTATTGCCATGAAAGCGTTTGCTGTTTTTGCCGCCGTGTGGACTGCATTTCGTTTGATTGACGTCTTTGCCCACTTCTGGCTGCGCCGCACTGCTTCAACCGAGACAAAGTTTGACGACTTACTGGTCAAACTTGTGTCGAAGTCACTCAAAACTCTGGGAATTTGCCTCGGCGTGGTGTTGTTTGCCCAGTTATTTTCCCTGGACGTCTGGGGCATTATGGGAGGCCTTGGTATTGGAGGTATCGCCGTCGCATTCGCCGCCAAAGAAGCGCTGGGCAACCTTTTCGGATCGATCACCGTGTTAACCGATCGCCCGTTCGAAATTGGCGACTGGATCATCACCGAAGATGTTGAGGGAACCGTCGAATCTGTCGGCATGCGTTCCACGCGCATCCGCACGTTCTATAACTCACAAGTCACCTTACCCAACAGCAGGATGACCACGGCCGTGGTGGACAACATGGGACGTCGCCATTACCGCCGGATCAAAGAGGTTTTGGGGGTCGAATATCAAACCAAGCCCCAGCAGCTGGAAAGTTTTTGCGAAGGGATTCGCGAATTGATCCTCCAGCATCCACACACCCGCAAGGATTACTTCCATGTCTACTTCAACGGATATGGCGAGAGTTCGCTGAACATCCTGGTGTATTGCTTCCTTGCCTGCCCTGACTGGGGAGCCGAACTGCGCGAGAAACACCGGCTGCTGTCAGACATCTATCACCTGGCCGACGCTCTGAATATTCGCTTTGCGTTCCCATCACAAACCGTGTACCTGCAGCAGAATAATGACCATCCCACCGACAGCCCCACGCTTCCCTACACAGAAAAACAGGGGCGCAACCTGGCCAAACAAATCGCCGGCTAGACCGACTGGCTGCTTGCCAACGAACATGGCCTGCTAACGCGTCCCAGGGGGGAACGCACCACTCGAACAGGCCCCCCATCGCGATCGCCCAATAAGCATTGGTGCCTACGGCTGAAAACGTTTCGGATCGCTCGGCTGCCTTCCAAACCAGTGCCAATCCGCGAACTCCAGGATGGCGTTCCAGTCAGCCGCCGACAGATTATGGTCACCGTCGCGAAAGTGCAGCCCATTTTTTGCTTCCTCGCCAAGTAGCCGAAAGGCCTTACCAGCAGCTCGACTGGTAAAGCGGGTCCCCTTTGGATTGGCCCAAAGATCATTATTCGCTTCGGTACAAATCAAGGCCCTGGGTGCCACAAGGGCCTTGAGAAAATGCTGATCGAATGGCAAGCGGTTCTCCTGCCCCACAAACCAGCGCAACCTGGGGTGAAACCAGTACGCGAAACGCTCCGGATCGGTAATCTCCCCAAGCGTCTCACCCCCATCGCCTTGAACACGAAAACTGCCGGCCCCACCGCACCCTGAGCCGTTCGGGGCAACGAGCGAGAAACGCGTATCCAGAGCACCTGCCAGTAAAGCGGCCTTTCCACCACGGGAGTGACCGACAATTCCGATTCGCTGCCTGTCAACGTCATCGCGCGACTCCAAGTAATCGACAACCCGCATACCAGCCCATGCCCACACGGAAAGCGTTGCCCAATCGTACGCAGGATAAGCGATTTGGGCAGCACCAACGACACCAGGCCGGTCCGGATCCAGGTCATCGCGGGCGTATTCAACGTACATATAGCCACGCTCCATCAAACGGGGAACTTCCTCCAAGTGCCCCAATGCGGCCTCTTCCCGAATGAACACCGGCAATCGTCCTGATCGGCCCGGCGAGTAGACCGCGATCCGCATCCGCAATTGACGCTTCGAGTCAATAATCAGCGTCATCAACTCCTCAGTAACGCCACTCTTGGTCAACTCACGCCTCTGCAGCTGCTCGGCGGTGACAACGTCCGGACGCGGTGGCATCCGTCCATACTCGTAAAACTGCACGATCTCCTCAAGCTCACGCCGGCGCTGCAGCCAGTTGTCCGCGGTAACCGCCTGGTGAGAAGCTGCAAATTCAAACAACTTTGGCAGCTCCGCCACTTCCGGCAACTCGTCGAGCGACTGGGGAGGATTCCAGCGATCTGCTGGCAAATCAACCGTCAATGCAATTGTCGCCAAAGCGGTTATCAGAAGAAGTTTCATCGAGACGGTCCTGCTGCTCGTGCAAGGAGGATGCTCCATAGCTGATCCATACCGCTGAGTCAGCCGATCGCCAACAGGTATCGATGCTGGACTGGATACGATGATACCCGAATCCCCTGCACCTTGCTGGGAGCTGTGACTTGCTGAGACCTGTGGCTTAGATCCACTTGGCGGCTCCCGACAGCAACACTTTTCTCAATACAGGCAGCACAAACTCTCGTGGATGACGCCGACCTGCAAAACACTCACCGATGCCTGGCCCGATTTTCCTAAGGACTCAAGCCTCAAGCCTCAAGCGAGCGGTGATGGCCTCAGTCGAAGTCACCCGGGGAAGACCCATCGCCTTAAAGCCAGGCTACCCGCGCGGCACTCGAAGCAGCACGGCAGCAAGGCCCAACAGGGCCAGAAGCAGGGCGGTGGGTTCCGGGACCGCACCGGCTGAGGTGCTACCTGCTGAGTTATTAAAGTTATCCGCCCACAGAGCATAGCCAGCCGCTGACGAATCGGGACTCTGTCCGTCACTCCAAATTGTGAAGTCCGCTGCATTGACAACCTGGTCGCCGTTGTAGTCACCTTCGAGTCCCAGGCTTGGGAGATAAAAGCTCGCTAGCGCCGTCACTCCATGACTAAAGACCGTGCCTCCAGGTGGACTACCTGCTGCAGGACCAAGGCCACCAGAACCTTCTCGATGGAGCAACTGCCCGTTTGAGGGCGCAGTAAGGCCAACGGCAATGTCGTCATCGCTTTGAATCGCCAGTGCCGTGACTGGTTGCCCAAAGAGGGTTCCAGCACCAGGTGTACCGGCTACCGGGGCCAAATCTCCCGAGCCTTGTCGGAGCAGAAGACTGTTGGACGTGCCCACAGCAATGTCATCATCACTTTGAATCGCCAAGGAATAAATGGGGCCAAGAATCGTACCGCCTCCTGGAGTTCCCGCCACCGGACCGAGACCGCCGGAACCCTCACGAAGCAAAAGTTGTCCGTGGGTCCCCCCTTCGTTGGTTCCTACCGCTATCTGGTCAAGACTGTTGACCGCGACCTGGGTAATAAGGCCCAAGACGGTACCACCTCCAGGAGTTCCCGTTGCGGGGGCCAAGCTGACCGGATCACGTACGAGCAATTGGCCATTGCTGCCATTGTTCACCCCCACGACGATATTATTGTTACTAAGAACATCGATATCAAATACGGGACCAAGAGTCGTACCACCAGGAGGCGTGTTAATTGCAGGGTCCAAGGTGATTGGATCTCGCACAAATATCTGGCCGTTCGAACCGTTGTTCACGCCCACAACAATGTTGTCATTGTCCATCACCGCCAGCGAGGTAATTGGACCAAAGGCCGCTCCGCCAGGTGGAGAACCAGGTGCCGGACTGAGCGTTGAATCAGGCTGACGTACAAAAAGTTGGCCCATGCTACCGTTGTTGACACCCACCACGATATTCCCACTGCTTAACTGGGCTACTGCGCTAATGGAAGAAAAATTGGTGCCACTAGGAGGCGACCCCGGAGCGGGTGCGAGGCCCGGATCATCGCGCACGAGAAGTTGGCCCATGGTGCTGCCATTGCCCATGCCCAGGATGATGTCATCCAGACTGAAGCCGTGGGCACTACCGGTACCAAGACCATAAACAAAAGTGAAAACTACGAGAAATTTTAAAGCCGCGTGCGGGATCACAAATAGGTTGCTAAACGATTTCATCGGGAAATGCTCCACGTTTCATAGTTCTTTTACTGCAGCTCGGGGTACTATCTCGATATACCACTATGGGCTTTCCAATCCCTGAATCGCTGGCCCCCTGGATCGCTGGCCCCCTGGCCCCCTGGATACATCACTATGGTCTTTAGTTTAACATAGACAGACTACAATCGTGCTCGAAATACAGACATTTCCTGTTTTTTCATACTTTTTTTTCAAACACAGCCTGCTAACGGTAGGCCCGTGGCAGGATTGGCTTTCGTTTTCAGCTTGGCCCACCTCAAATGGCAAACTGAAGGATGACCGGTGAGCTGCGGCCCTACCAACCGACTTGAGCCGGCCAGGTGGTTGCCGTATTGGGCAACATGGTTCCCTTATTGCCGGCAGATTTCCCTGCCTTGTCCTGGTCAGGCGGTAAATACAGATTAATAAATTTGCCGTCTTCTGTGTCGGCATCTCCGCCCGACGGAATGGGCATGGCGTACAAGGCAAAGCTACCCTGCAACGGTTGCCAACCATTCGCAGCGAACTTGTCCGCCCGTTGTTGGTGACGTGCGCAAAAAATGATCGATTGGTTGTCCGGAGCGATTTGTACCCCACTGAAACTTTTGAGGCTCCAACGGGGACTGCCGGTTCCCGTACCATACCAATCAGCAGCATAGGGTGTCTGGGGAGACTCGTTCACCAGTTTTGTAATTCGCCCGGTTTCCATATCGAGGACAAACACCCCCGACATGTAATAATCAGTAAACGCACCTGCCAACTTCTTGCCATCGGGCGATGCCGTCAGGCAGGTCACATCGGTGGGGGCCCCATGTTCAAAACCAATTTCTCCGTCAACCCCTTGCGGGAGTGAGCGCAGCTCAGTTCCATCCGGCTTCACAACCAGGACGTGGCGCAGTTGACGACGCTGTACGGTCCATGCAATCCAGGACCCATCGGGTGACCAGACCGGATCGTATTCATTGCTGCCGATTTGCGGCGCTAGGCGTCGAGGCTCACCTCCTGCCACATCAGCCACAAACACATCGTAATCTCCATGACGATCCGAAATGAGCGCGACCTGCTGACCATCTGGTGAAAAACTCGGCGCAAGATCGTTCGCAGGCGAACGGGTCAGTGCCTGAGGATCCTTTCCATCTGCCCGCATAACGAAAACGTCCCACGATCCATTGCGATCCGAGACAAAAGCAATTCGTTGGCCATCGGCGGAAAAAATCGGCCCGCGGTCACAATACGAATTGTTGCTCACGTTCCAACCGCGACCGGTTCGCGTATCGATCAGGTAAATCTGCCCCCGACCGTTCACCCAAACAGAGGCGGCAACCATTTTGCGATCGGGTGAGAAGGCCGGATCGCGACAATAGCCCTGGATTTTAAACAGGGGCCGCGATGTGCCTGCTGTCACATTGGCCAGCGACAATGTGGTCGTGACGTTCTGGGGAATCTGGTTCTGCCCAAAGTAACCAACTTCGTTGCCATACGCGGTTGACGTATAGACGACATCCCTATTGGTGGCAGCGCGCAGACTGCTGTCGCCGACTGCCGAGGTGGTTACAGTGTTCTGCTCCTGTCGACCGTTGCTACCAGGCTTGCGGGAAGTCTCAGATACTGCGTCAAGTTGCCAGATGCGAAAGTTATCGATAACCACATCTCGATTGGCCAGTAACCAGAATCCAACCGGCCCGGCACCAAAGCTGAGTTTTCTTCCCGTTGGATCGACAATCGATCCATCAAGCTCCCCGTTGACGTAAACCTTCAGTTCTCCGCAATCCCCTCCCGGGCCGGCCAGCCATTCGGCGCGTATGTGGGCAGGCAGTTGACGGGACTGATTGGTGTTGTAGCTCAACCCCGAAAAGATTGCCGATCCGGAGGTATCGAAATAAGAGACGCCGGGAGGCCAATACGACCAGGGGATTCGGTGCTTTTCGAGGGAAGTTGCCAACGCATCCAGAATGTGAGTACCACCCGCATCGTCACCTGCGAGTTTCGCGCCCACCAGTAAGCCTCCCGAGTTTTGATCATTCGAGGAGACAATGTCGTATTCGATTCTTAACAACACGTCACCCAGGCTGGCATTTGTTGCCAGGGTCTGGCTGGAGGAAATCGATTGCCGGGTTAACAGGAATCCCCGACCACTGCCTCGCTCGGGTCCCGAGTCAATCGAGAGCTGGCCGGCTGTGTTGATCTCAACCTGGTGGCCATCGTTGGCAGGGTCTACATAACGGGTATCCCAGCGACTTAAGTCGTCCGCAAAGTCGTCTGAGACCAGACGTCTGAGTGTGACCGGCACCGGCTTGGGGGCAGCTGGACGTGGCCGATGGGGCTGCACCTCCAAAGAACGGATAGACTCAAAACGCTCGTCAGCCGACGATGCTTGACCAACTGCCTTTCCGGCAGGTTCCAGGAGTAGAAACAAATCATCCCGTCCGTCCAAGGTAACGACAAGACCGCGCTGAAGTGCCTTGGCGTCCCATTGACGACTGCCGTCATATTGATCGTACCGTGCGTCGTGGAGAGGGTCTCGAATCTGCCACCGCTGGCTATCATCAACCTGGCCAAATCGCACCCGCACGGTCACTGGCCAGTCTGCATTGGCATTGAACACCCGGACGAGGTACTGCCCCTGGTGCTGCCAGGTTCTCGCAATCAGCGTCCGATCAAACAAGGGATTTCCCGTCTGTTCGATCAGCGTGACAAAATTAGAAATCCGTTCACCCTGGAAGAGGAAATCCCCCAACTGAGTCTCCAGTTGGCGAACTTTTCGATGTGCAGAGGCAAGACTATTCCAGTCACCAACGGTGAACTGCCGCTCGCTCCAGCGCCAGTAACCGTCGGAAGCCATGGCCAACTCCACCATGGTCTGTGCAGCGCCCACCTGCACCTCCGGGTGATGTCCCATCAGCCCACCGTCCCAGGATCCAAGAATGTGCTTCAGCCCCATTGCCTTGTACGCTTCGTGTGGCGAATCCCACCAGGGACGATTGTGATTTTCCCAGTAGGGGGTGGAATTGACCACAATAAATGGTGCGTCGGGATGATGCAGGCCAAGGGCGATCGCCTGCATCCGCCAACTGCTTGTCGGATGATGGGGAACAAAGTCCGGATAGCAGGAGAAACCAAAAGTGGGATGAAGCTGACGGATTTCTGCCGCAATCTCACGCAGCAGTACCGTCAGCCGCTGCTGCAATCCAAGCAGGTATTCCTCCAGAAGTTTTCGCTCGGTGAGCCAGGCGTAACGCTCCCCAGGCGGAACCATGGTTCCCGGTTGCTTCTGCTGGACATACTCGCCAAAACAATGATCGCAGTAACAGAGCCCTGAGCCTGGCCAATCAAAGGAATACGCGTCGTAGGCTTCGACATCCAGATGGATCCCATCCAGCCACCCTTCACGAATCGCCTGCAGGTTGGGAAAAAAGAGTTTTTCCCACAGTGTGCGGTCCAGTGGACAGCCAACGCAAGCAGGCTTGTCGTTTCCAAAGTTACCAGGATCCCGACGCTTCCAGTGATCGGGGCAGGTTAGCCCCTGTTGGTCAACAGCCAGGCGGACTCCCCACTCCTTGTTGTGCCAATAAGAAGTGCCCATGTAAGCACCGGCAAAGTACCGGATGCCGTGCTGGTGGGCAAGCTTTCCCAACTCTGGCCCATCCTGATTGGTGTGCCCAACCAGCACATTCATTCCTACTGACTTCAGGCTCTGTACGAATTCTTCATTGCTGATGCCCGCCTGCTTGAAGTGCCCATGCTGTCCCCAGCAAAAACGAATTTTTTCATGTCGGCCAAGAATCGGGAGGCTTTCATCGGCTGCTGCAAAGTGGCCACACAAAAAGGCGAGGAAAAGAACTTTTACCCCGATCGCTACGGAAAGGGTTGATGGTTTCACGAAAGACTCCAAGCAGGGCATACGTTTAGTGGTAGATTTTATTTTTTTCAACCAGCCATACGAAACGGCCCACGGCACGGGATGTGTCGTGGGCCGTCTCCAAACTAGCATTATTTACAAATAGTGTCTAACTACTCGAAGTTACACACAGGCACGTGAGCGGCCCGATCTCCAAAGGCAACCAACGATCCCACCCAACAACAAAACCAGCGTGGAAGGTTCGGGGATTTCAATCACGGCCAAACCATGGATCCCATGACTGAAGACCACGCCTCCACCCGGGCTACCCGCTACAGGACCAAGGCCACCAGAACCTTGTCGAAGGAGCACTTGTCCGTTGTTGGGGGCAGTAAGGCCAACGACAATGTCGTCATCGCTTTGAATCGCCAATGCCGTGACGGGCTGACCAAAATTGGTTCCACCGCCAGGTGTACCAGCAACAGGCCCTAATCCCCCCGAACCTACTCGAAGCAAGAGGCTGTTTGAGGTACCTACGGCAATATCATTATCACTTTGAATCGCCAGTGAATGAATGGGGCTAAGCATGGTCCCCCCACCCGGAGTTCCGGACACTGGTCCCAGGCCTCCAGACCCATCGCGCAACAGGAGCTGACCAGCGCTGGTTCCGACGGCAACCTGATCCAGGCTGTTGACCGCAATGGCAGTAATCGGTCCCAACACGGTACCACCTCCGGGCGTTCCGCTTGCTGGACCCAAGGTAATCGGATCACGCACGAGCAATTGGCCATTGCTGCCGCTGTTCACCCCGATGACGACGTTGTTGTTGCTCAGTACGTCGACATCGAAAACCGGGCCCAGGGCGCCAGTTCCGCCGCCGGGCGTGCCAGCCGCCGGTGCCAGTGTGATCGGATCGCGCACAAGCACCTGTCCGCTCGAACCGTTATTGATCCCTACAACAATGTTGTCATTGTCCATCACCGCCAGCGACGTAATTGGACCGAAGGCTGCTCCGCCAGGTGGAGAACCAGGTGCCGGACTGAGCGTTGAATCACGCTGGCGTACAAAGAGTTGGCCATTGCTACCGTTGTTAACACCCACCACGATATTGCCATTGCTTAAGTAGGCTACAGCACTGATGGAAGAAAAGTTTGCGCCACCACCAGGCGAACCGGGAGCGGGCGCGAGTTGCGGATGATCGTGATCGCGGACCAGGAGTTGGCCCATGTTGGTGTCATTGCCCATGCCTACGATGATGTCATCCAGGCTGAAAGCTTGGGCCTGGCTTGCCAGAGCTAAGGCCATGATGGCCGCCGATCCACATACCCACCGACAAACTCTTGGTGCAAAAAATGTCACAAACTTCATTAGTCTCTCCCTTACCTTCAAGGAAATTAGGTCCAGATTTTTGAAATCCGAGATTCAATATCTATCTATTTCAAAAATCCGTGAAAAAAAGCCAAACACGAGGCTCAAACAAAGCACGATTAAAACTTGGTGCGATTGCAACTTGGCTTCCCACGATTATGTGCGATTCTGGACGGGAATTCAAGTTTTTCTGCGGCGAAATTGGAAAATGCCTACAAATCCCGCTTATTCGATGGCCGGGCGCAACGACAAGGCAATGGGTTCTGCATCGCGATGGTCAACCGGAGAGCGTTTGTTTCGATTGCCACCGGCAATCTCTCCTGGGAGATTGTTGTGTGATATATTGATGAGATCGAGTGATAAACACGATCTACGAGACCACCCAGAGATGGCAAAACCTGTTACTCTTCTTTCCCCCCATTGAAAGACGGTTGTAAAACCACCGTGGTAGGGGGCAGGTGTGCGTTGGGCCTCTGACGGCAACTGGTGGTTTAACTGTGTGAGCGGGAACTATGCAATTTAAAAACAACAGGCCCCTTGCTGCCCAGGTGGGGCCAGTCGGCTTTTGTCGGCCGCGATGGAATCCGTATCGCAATGGTTTTACCTTGGTTGAACTGCTGGTCGTTATCGCGATCATTGGCATACTCGTGGCGCTGCTGTTGCCGGCGGTGCAGGCGGCCCGAGAGGCTGCACGACGCGCACAATGCGTTAATCATTTCAAGCAAATTGGAGTGGCACTGCACAACTACCATGGGTCCTACGGGAGCTTTCCGCGCGGCTCCATTCACGATGACGTGATGCTTCCTTTTTGGAAACCACAATGGCCCTATGTTCTTCACGCGCTACTGCCTTACCTGGAGGCCCAGGATTTTTACGATGGCACGAATGGCCTGAAAATCCGCAACCCGGAATGGTCCGGAGCAAGAGCATTGTGGGAAGCGGCGGGGATTGCTGAGATGGCTGTAGCAGGAATGTTGTGCCCCAGCGACGGTCGTGCAGGACCGCTGAAACGATGGGGAGACACGCCTGTGTTTATTAGCAACTACAAAGGAATTCACTCTGGCCTGAATGATGGTGACCACGCAAACACTCCGCTGGATCGAAGTATGCGGGCCACGTTCCACATGCAGGATGGAACGCGCATTGCCGACATGCTCGACGGGACCAGCCACACGATGGTGTTCTCTGAATACTTGACGGGCGACCCGCAACTGGACCCGCCGGGAGGCTCTGGCTACGGAACAGACCATCGCGGAAGGTTGACAACGACACGTTCTTCAGCGCAAATTCTCTTTGCTCGAAACACCCCCAATTCGTCAGTGCCTGATGTGCTTTGGTTTTGCGACCCGGCAGTCAACAGCATGCCCCGGGAAAATCTTCCCTGCGCCACAGGAAGTTCCAGTGGACTGGACAACCACGCCTCGGCCCGCAGCATGCACCCCGGGGGTGTCAATGCGCTCCGGGCTGACGGAAGTGTTCATTTCGCAGCCGACGACATCGCCTGGCAAACCTGGCGAAGCATGGCATGGATCCAGGATGAAAATTAAAACAGTGGGGCGACATGCTGGAAAAAACCACGGTATTGCAGAAAGCGTACCCGAAACGAGCATGCAAACAGGGATTACCATAGCTCAATCGGATCCTTTGAATTTTGTTTTGCACGACACACGGACCAAATTGATGACCAGAAGTCTTGGGCAGGACTCCCGCCGATTTTCATTTTTGTGTGTTTGGCTGGGCGCACTGGTACTTGTCTGCATTGGATGCGGTCAGGGGCCATCCAACAGAGCGTCGGTTGCGGGAAAGGTCACCGTGGAGGGGAAACCACTCGAAGAGGGTTCGATCGTGTTTGTCCCTACCGAAGACACCGCAGGGCCCACAGCCGGTGGCCGAATTCTCAACGGAAGCTATTCGATTGGAGCCCAAAAAGGCCCGGTCGTGGGCACCGCCCGGGTCGAAATCCGCGCGGTTCGCGAAACGGGAAAAATATCGACCTATGGTTTTGATGCGGGACAGAAGGAACGGGTTCAGTACATCCCTGCCAGGTACAACGACGACTCCCAGTTGCGTGCGGATTTGAAACGGGGACGCAATTCGATTGACTTCGAGTTAACCGAGTCTGAGTAAGTGGACCGAAGAGAACGCACGTTCCCCGGTCGACTGGTGAACTTCCTGCCGCTGAGACTTGCATTTCGCGCCGGCTATTTCGATTCCAGGATAGAACGGACCTGTTGACCAATCTCGTCGAACAAGGTTTGCGTGCGGTCAAGAATACCTGCCATCGACAGAAAGCCGTGGATCATGCCTTGATACAGGCTGTATTTTACAGGCACACCCGCTGCACGCAGCTTTTGACTGTATTGCTCACCATCGTCACAGAGCGGATCCAATTCAGCCGAGACCACCAGCGCCGGCGGCAGGTCTGCATGGCTGGTGGCTGCCAACGGAGCAAAATAGGGATCCGACCCATCGGCCAAATCAGGCGCATAGTGCTTCCAAAAATATTCCATCAAAGGGCGCTCCAGCAGGTAGCCTTTTGCATTGGCATGGTAAGAGGGTGTGTCCCAACCGTACTGGGTCGCGGGGTAAACCAACACCTGGCAGGCGATCTGCGGGCCTCTCTCATCGCGTGCCTTGAGCGTGACCGCTGCAGCCAGATTGCCACCGGCGCTGTCTCCGATCACGCCAACCTGGCAAGCATCGATGCCCAGTGGTTCGGCATTCTCAAAGACCCATTGGGTGGCCGCATAGCAGTCATTTAGCGGAATGGGGTATTTGTGCTCCGGTGCTTTCTGATAATTGACCGCAACCACAACGCAGCCGGTACGATTGCAGATGGCCCGGCTTACGCTGTCCACCGATGCAATGTTGTTCAGCACCCACCCCCCACCATGAAAATAGATCAGGCCGGGCAAGACCGATGCTGTATCGCCCTGGCTCGGGTAATAGATCCGCACAGGCAAATCTGCAGTCGGGCCGGGAATAAACTCATAGTCGACTTTCCGCACCACTTCGGGCTTGCCGGCCAACTCCCGAAAATCCCAGGTAACCTGCCGTGCCTCAGCAGGGGTCATTTCGTAAAACGGTTTTGATTGCGTAGCGGCCAACTCTTCCAGAAACGCCTGCACTTGTGGATCGACTGGCATTTTTGTCTCCCAAGAGATCAACGAAAGATGGAATGGTCGCGATGCAAACGCTTAAAGTTAGACCCAATGGCTGGCCGCAGGCCAGAAACGACACAACCCCCTGGAAAACCAGGGGGTTATGCGAAAATTTGCCAGAGGGTGCCGCTCACTGCGACACCGGTAAGTAGCGGGGACAGGATTCGAACCTGCGACCTCGAGGTTATGAGCCTCGCGAGCTACCTGGCTGCTCCACCCCGCGCCAGTTGTTATGGCCCTATAGTACTGCTTGCAAAATCCGCTGGCAAGGCAGGTTCAGAATGGTTCCTATCCGAACCCCGCTTGGACAACCTTTGCCCACTGACCGGTGCCCCCGCAACCTTCGACGGCAGGCCCCGGAAATAGGCCACAAAACGGGCGCGGCAGCAAAACAACCCACCAGCCCCAGCCAGGCGTACAATGTAGATAGAGGCGTGAGCGTATAGAGAGGTGTGGGTTGCCTATCGGCACAGGCCCTATTTGCCGGTTATGCGGATTGTCCGTATGCGGACTGTCGGAAAACGGCCGTCGACCGCCCCCCCTCCAGGCCGATGTATAGATGGGAAGCCCGATGCAGCAAACCTCTTAAGGCAAGGGGGTTCAGAGCCCAGCTGAGTTCGGGTATTTCCCTTAAAGAAACCTGGCAAGTCGACCATTCTCCCTGGACAAAGAGTCCCCTTTGGGGCTCCCAGGCAGTAATATTACGGCATATTCCCAGGAAACCTTAAAACCGCCTGCGGACGACCAACGGGTGACCAGGTGGCTTTCTCCCCCTAACCTACTCCCATGACGGATCGGTCCAACCCAACTCCGAACGAGCTTGCTGCTGCGGATCGCGATGCGCCAAAATGCGAAATTCCGAGGGTAGATCCGCCCCTGGCCGAAAACGTTCCCTTGGCTCGGCCTGCTCTCGATAGCCAGCTGTCGGATCGCCCCAGCCACCGGCGCGTTGGCGATGCCATCTCGACGCAACAGCCAACCCTATTGCGGGAACCAGCACCGGGACAGCCCCCTCCAGTTGGCAGCCTCTCGCAGCAAGTGGGGGCACCACCGGGGCCTGCCCCACCGCCGGAGGAAGCCTCTCTATTGGACCTGACTCCTGTACTCCGCCAGTCGCCTCCCTGGCTGGTGAGCGCCATCATCCACATGGTGCTGTTGATTGTGCTGGGCCTGCTGTTTGTTAAAAGTATGGAAGATCCTCGCCTGCTGCTGGATGTGGTGTATGCCGAGGACCTGGGCGAACAGTTG
>JAKVCB010000077.1 GCA_022448345.1 Pirellulales bacterium | reverse complement strand
ACTGCCAGGGTAACAATTTCTCGCTGCTGCTATTTGGCAGACTGGTCAGGGTTCCCAAGGACGCAGGCGAGGTGCCCGCGGGGACAAACGTTGTGCCGACCGAATCATTGGGAGGAGATTAAATCAGTAGCACGCGAAACAAGAGTTGCGCACATGGGGACAGACCGGTACCGCGAAGTAAATGGTCAGAGCCAACTATTTGGCAAGAGTGAAGTTGCTCTAGGCTGGTTGGCGAAAGAGTCGTCACAAGAGGGCAGTGGTTGAAGTGCGATTTACCTTCTTGTCCCCGGACCGGTTTGGACCACACAAATGAGCATCGGTCGCCATCGCAATAGTGCCAGAGCGGCATGCTTTCCTGGCTGATTGATGGACCGTTACGGTCATTTTTCGGCGCACTTTCGGAGGTACCTTCGATGTCGGCATGAGTTCCACAACCGCAGGCGTCCGCCGTTGCCGAAATGGGGTCGACGCAGGTTGTCGCATAGGCATGCGCGTGGTGCAAACAACAGCCAAGTCCCAGGTGGACCGCCAACAGAATTGTCATGATCTGGTGGATGAGGAACGGCACGCGACACTCCGATTATGAAAAGCTCGTATACCTTTATGATTGGCAGTATATGTCGTCGGGTCAATGCCGTTAATTCGCTGCCGGTGTCATTCCGTGGACGTCCCTGTTTTCAAGATGAACGTACTGGGAAGTAGTTTTATGGATACGTTTATGCTTGTTGGGCAAAGTGGGAAATTGACCAGGCAATGTTATTCAGAGTCTGCAAATCAACCAGGGTTCACAGTGCTTTCGTTATTTCTCCAGCGCACGGCTCGCATTGGCGAGACTGTCTTCGAGCAACATGCCTTCAATGCGAACGGTCACCCGCCACAATTCACGCAAGGCTTCAATGTACGACAGGTTTGCCCGAAAGTAAGTTCGCTGGGCAGTGAGCATATCGAGATAGCCGACCTCGCCCTTTTGATAGCCTTCACTTACCAAGTCGAATGTTTCCTTTGCTGTCGGTAAGATGTTATCTGAGAACCTGCCTACCTGGTAACGGGCATCGGCGTATTGTTGAAACGCGATGGCAAGCCGCTGCTGTAAATCGAGTTCTACACGTTGGATATTCCGCCTGGCCGTGACAATGTCATTCCATGCCCGTTGGATACCACCTTGGTTTCTGTTCCACAACGGGATCGGCAGGCCGACTTGAACACCCGTGATAGTGTCCTCGGTGAGATTGTCGTACTGAAGGGCAACTTGCACATTCAGATCTGGAATGACTTGTGCGTGGGCTCGGCCAAGTGCCGAACGGGCCCGCTCTAATTCTGCGACTGCGGTAGCAACTTCAGGACTTTTTGTGACGAGTCGTTCCAACTGCTCGTTCCACTCCAGATCGTTTGCTAGCTGGTCGAGGTCTCCTTCTAGTGGTTGCAGTGCAAGATCGGGTCCGCCGATCACGCTATTCAACCGACGCCAGGCAGCGACGTTTCCATTTTTCGCGCGGCGCAACAGAATGTGTGCGGTTTGTGCTTCAATTTCAGTCTGCAGCAGTCCAACACGGGGGATTTCCTTTGCCTTTAACAGTTGCTGTGAGGCACGGACAGCCTGCTTGCTGATGTCGACCAGTTCGCCTGCCAGCTTCAGTTTTCGCTGTGCAATCAGCACGTCGTAATAGCCGATACGAACGTCCGTCAGCACTCTTTGTCGTGTTGCTGTGAGTTGTTGCTCGGACTGCATGATCTCCCGTGAGACAACGGCCTGATCTAAATCGAGCTTACCCCCAGTGATGAACTTTTGTCCGACAAAGGCACCTTGTTTTCCGCTGGTTCCTTCAATACCGACGTCCTCACTAAGGTAGCCAACCCGTGGGTTGGGTGGCAAGCCAGCCTGGACCCACTTGCCCTGCAGTGCTCTGAGTTTTGCAACCGCTTGTCCGACGGATGGATTGTTGTCGAGCGCTATTTGTTCGAGTGCCTTGAGAGTGAGGCCCGAAATTTTCTCGTCGATGGGTGTTGGTAACTGGAGGGGTTCTGGCAATTCCCCAATTTGCACCGCTTCAATAAACGCGGTTGGCTGCACCCGGGGCGTTGGCTGGTTTGGAAATTGCGGAGGAGTGGTTGGCAGTTGGGCAAGAGTTGGGGGCCCGAGGCAACCGGGTGAGATGTTGCCTACGACAGTGGAACTCTGGACCGGTACCTGGCGGCTTGTCTGGCAGCCCGCCAGCAGGCAAATCAAGATGACCTGTGGAATTCGTGTAGCCAACATCAAATGGTTCAGGCTTGAAGGTCTAAAAACGGGCGCAACCAAGTGCAAGTTGCCAGAGTGATTTGAGTGTTGGGGGAACGCCTCTGGTCAACTCCTTGTTGGACAACGCGGGCGGGACCTGTGGATGTTTTCGCCAGCCCCCGTTGCAAGCGTTTGGATTGTGGCTGTAAGGAGTGTCAGCACGTGGGATCTGGAGCACCTCGACCCAACAATGACGGTAAACGGACCATCGCGCAGAGCCAGATTTAACACGTCGATCCCGTTTGGGATGCTAGCAATTAAGTCAATTCGCGCAGCGATACCTACGGATTCCGCTTTCTCAAATATCGGCTATATCAATTTTTCGGCATGAGCGAATTAAGCCAATTACAACGCTTTGGCAGGATAGTGTGGAATGTGGAGTTCATCCCGTCCGATGGGGCGCATCCGCAGTCAGGTCTTTTTGCAGAATGCAGAGAACCGGGGAGACAAAAAAAGCCTCCCAGGCATCGCCTGGAAGGCCGAGCATTTTTTCACGGATAGGTGACAATGCAAACTGTCAGGCAACAGGTTCTCCGACAGCCTCTTTAACCGTCTTAATAATTGCTGCAGCAACTTTGTAGGGATCCGCATTGGAAGCGGGGCGACGATCTTCCAAGCGACCCTTCCAGCCATCGTCGATCGTTCCGACAGGAATTCGGATCGAAGCACCACGATCAGAAATGCCAAAGCTGAACTGATCGATCGACTGGGTTTCATGGGCCCCGGTAAGTCGCTGATCATTGTCAGCACCATAGACGTCGATATGTCGGCTAATCACCGTGCTAAAGCCTTCGCAGATTTTTGTAAAGACTTCCTCCTCTCCAGAGGTTCGCATCAGGCCGTTGGAAAAGTTGGCGTGCATCCCTGAACCATTCCAGTCCAATTTTCCGAGTGGCTTGGGATGCCATTCGATAGAGTAGCCATAGTCTTCTCCACATCGTTCCAGCAGATAACGTGCAACCCACGTTTCGTCGCCGGCTCGTTTGGCTCCCTTGGCAAATGCCTGGAATTCCCACTGTCCGGCTGCGACCTCAGCATTGATTCCTTCAATGTTGATACCTGCTTCCAGGCAGGCGTCAAGGTGGTCTTCTACACAACTGCGTCCATAGGCGTTTGCTGCACCCACCGAGCAATAGTAGGGTCCTTGAGGTCCGGGAAACCCGCCTGCCGGAAAGCCTGGTGGGTTATTCGTCGTTGTGTTCCACAGGAAATATTCCTGCTCAAAGCCAAACCAGAAGTCATCATCGTCATCATCAATGGTTGCCCGTCCGTTGGATGCGTGGGGCGTACCGTCGGCGTTGAGGACTTCGGTCATCACCAGGTAGGAGTTTTTCCGGCATGGATCAGGGAAAATTGCAACCGGTTTGAGCAGACAGTCTGAGTCGTCCCCGCTGGCCTGTTCGGTTGAACTTCCATCGAAGGACCACATGGGACAATCTTCCAGGCTGCCGCCGAAATCTGTCTCGACTCGGGTCTTTGAACGCAGGCTTTGTGTCGGCGTGTAACCGTCGAGCCATATGTATTCCAACTTAGTCTTGTTAGCCATTTGCTACCTCACTTAAAAAAATGTAAGAAACTTCCCCCCGCGCCTACCCACTTACGGGAACGCACTGCCATTTACCCACAGGTGCACCTTGCCGTCGCAACACAGCCTGTAGAATCCGCCTCGGTGTATGGCCTGCCCAGAACAGCAGGCTGAGGTGGCCCTTGTGTGCCGTTTGCCAGTTAACTTGGCATCAGCGACCAAGGTAAAACAGGGGTGCAAGATGTGTGCCAATTGACCCAGTAATCTACTGGTCAGGATTTCATCTTAAAAAATTAACGGGTATTTTCAATCGGTGGACCAAAATTTTACCAAGGTTTCTTGGAGTCCTAAGTGATTTCTGCGCGGAAAATAGGCAAAATATGGTGTTGCTTTGGGCAATCACAACTCTGGGGGCCGATGGAACTGGCCTAGGAGTCAATGGAGATGGTTGATTGAGCGGGCGCGAAATTGCTCAATGTGCTCGAGCATCTGGCGAATGCTCTGGAACCGGTGGCCCGGAGTTTTTTTCAACGCCCGTCGGCAAATGGCATCCAGTTCCGGGGGTACCGAGTGGTGAGTGGCAATTTTGCTCGGTGGGGAGGGAGTTTTGTGCAAAATGTTGGTGAACGTTTCTTGGACGGTTGCTCCGCGAAAGGGTTCCTGCTGGGCAAGAACTTCATAAAGTACAACACCTAGTGAAAAGATGTCAGTTCGCTCGTCGATCGGCGGTGTTCCCCGGATTTGTTCTGGAGACATGTAGAGCGGCGTTCCTGGTCGCTGGCCGGCTGCGGTGATTGCCAGGTCGGCATGAATATCGATAGCTTGTGGTTCAGAGAGTTCATCGGCAGGCATTCCCCAGACCTTCGCAACGCCCCAGTCCATCAGATAGACTTCGCCGAAGAGACCCAGAAAAATATTTTCGGGTTTGACATCACGATGGATGACTCCGTGTGTGTGCGCATAGGTCAGGGCATGGGCAATTTGAGTAACGATGCTTAGCAGTCGATCAAGTGTGTATTGTTCGCTAGTTTGGGAGTCACCTTGGGCAATACGAACGAGTACCTTGAAAAGATTTTCCCCCTCAACTTTTTTCATGGAAAAGTAAATCTGGCCCTGGGGATTTTTGCCGATCTCGTAGACGGGAATGATATTGGGGTGGGCTAACTGCGCTGTTACCCGTGCTTCTCGCAGTAACCGTTTTCGATCTAGAGAAGAATTTTCATGCTCCGGTTTTAAAGTTTTGATGGCGACCTTGCGGCCCAGGTTCAGGTCATCGCAGGAGACTAAAATGCCATGGCCACCACCGTCGATCATTTGGAAATTTGTGTATTTGTGGTAATCGTTGGAAAACCAGTCTGGTAAGGCGTTATCGGTACTGGAGAGAAAAATACCTGGATAATTATCTTGTTGCTGGTTTGGCACTGGTGCAGCTCCGGATCTTCCGAGGTAATCAGGGCAGGTCCTGCTTGTCTGTGGTAAGTGGGCTCATGACGATCAGAATGTCTGTTTTTGCAGCAGTCGGGTATTCTCCAGTTTTTCGTACCATCGATAGCAGGTTCTGTGAGTGTTTTCCTGTAACGTTGTCGCCGGAAGCAGGCGTTAGGAGAGACTGTGCTGATGGTTGTTGGGCAAGGTTGGACACAGCATTAGCTGGCAACGGACCGACGAATTTTTTAGGCGCACAGTATTCCAGCCTGATGGGTTCGGAAAGCAGATGCGACCTGCCCCATGCGAGGTACTACTATTTAAGTTAATGTTGGGAGTGCCTTTAAGCTAGACCTGTTTGTTTTCATGTTGTTGTCATATCTGAAGGGGGAGATTAAAACTTATTAATCAGTGTTTACATTTAAGTGAAACTATTGGTTCTTCGAATAGTTTTTGAGAGTCTTCACGTCGTTGCGATAAGAAAAAGGATTTTTGGTTATGCAAAAGTTTGTGATTGTCGCAAAGGTACTTTTTATCAGTCTCTCAGTTGGAGGATTACCTGGCAGCAGCCGGACGCTTTCAGCCCAACCGACGCCACACGATTTGGAGGATTTGGCGATCGGAAAAATGGCTCCCGAGATTGAAGGGCAAGATGTGAACGGTGTGCCGTTTAAACTGAGCGATTACCGTGGCCAGGTGGTGTTGCTCGATTTCTGGGGTGACTGGTGACCTCCCTGTCGGGCAATGTACCCACACGAGCGGTCGCTCGTAAAACGGTTGGCAGACAAACCCTTTGTGTTGGTTGGCATCAACAGTGATTCTGAGGAGCGTCTGAGGGAGGCAAAAGAAAGAGAAGATATCTCGTGGCGATCGTTTTGGGATGGTGGTTCCACGGGTGGGCCCATCGCACGTGCCTGGCGCATACGGGGTTGGCCAACTGTCTTTGTCATTGATGATCAGGGCATTATTCGTCACAACGGTATCCGTGGCAAGAAACTGGATGAGGCGCTTGACGAATTGCTGGAACGGGCAATCGTGACGCTGGTTGAAAACGTTCAAAGTGAGGACCCGCAGATCCGCGGACTTGCCGCTTTTCGGATGGGCAAATACCTGGCCCCAGATGCAAAAAAGGTGCTGGCTGGATTGCTGAAAGATGAGGCGCCGTCAGTTCGGAGGCGCGCCGCCACAGGCCTGGCACTCTTGGGAGAGCCTGTCCAACCATTGCTGGCTTTACTGAAAGATGCAGTTGAGGATGAAATAGCGGAGGTGCGGGTGGGTTCCCTTGCCGGGTTGAGGCAGGTTGGATCGGAACGGGCAGGCGATAAGGAATTGGCGACCGTGGTGATCAACGCCCTCGAAGACCCGCAAGTCGAGGTCCGACTTGCAGCCATTGAGACGTTGGGAGCATTCCAAAATCCACTGGCAGTGCCGACCCTGGCAAGAATGACCAGGGATCAACCGCCAAAGATTGGCAAAGCGGCCGCTTTGGCACTTGCCAGTTTTGGTGCAGAGGAAAGTGGTGAACTACTTAAGGAACTGGCCGAAGACCCACAGCATCCGGCCAAGGTGTGGATCGCAGTGGCGATGCATCGTATCGATGAGCCAGGGGTCGAGGAGCGTTTCGAACGTTTTCTCAGCGATGACGACGTGAAAATTCGCCGCCAGGCCGTGATGGCACTTCCGGAATTAGGTGATTTCGATTCCACCGACCTCTACATTTTGGCGCTGCAAGATGAGGATGTCGAGATTTGGAAGACAAGTCGTACGGCCCTGAGCCGGAGCAATTCAGAGCGTGCGATCGAGGCACTCCACAAGAATCTCGTCGACCGGATCGACAAGCTTTTGCCTCTGTTGTCCGGGAGTGATTTTGGCGAAGAGCGTCGCACTCTCAGGCAGTTAAGCGATCTTGGGCAACCGGCCGCGCAGATACTGTTCGAAAGGTTGGAGGAATTGCCGGAGCGACCACAATACATTTTGTGGAAAATTATTGCACCCATGCGCAGTCCGGAAGTTCTCGAGTTGGTTCTAAAAAAATTGCACGATCCTCAAATTGATTCATCCATACGCAAGTATAGTGAGGGCGTGGTACGGTATATGCCGGAGAAGGCGCGAGCAGGTGTCAACGATCTGGCCAGGTGTGACGACGCAAGAGTTCGACTGAGTGGTGTGCGTCTGATGCGGTTGTACGACGATCAACAGGCAACCGATGCCCTTCACGAGGCGCTGGAGGATGAGTCTTCCCTGGTGCGCGTCAATGCCGCAGCTGGTTTGGCCCAAAATAAAGATTTACGGGCTCTCGCAGTGCTTGAGGAGTTGTTGGAGGTGGATGATCCGAAAGTTCTCCGATCCGCGATTGCCTCGCTAAGTCGGTACGATCCAGAGATTGCTGTACCCTTGCTGACGAAGTTGACCAATCAGAGGCACCACGCAGTTCTTGATGCGGTGATTCGGTCCTTAGGAACCATTAAGGCCAGTGAGGCGACGGCGGCAATCGTAGAATGTTCAGAAAAAACCCCGTCGATGAAGCATGCTGCCATCATGGCGCTCAGGCGACAGAATACCTCGGCCTCGGTACTTGCTCTGGGTGGATTTCTCCGTGATCCCGATTCAAATATCCAGCAGATGGCCCGTTTAATACTACAAAGGATGAACAAACCCGAGGCCAAAAAGGTGCTGGAAGAATATGCCCAACAAGAGCGGGAAGCAAAAAAAGAAGCAGACTCGAAGGACTTGGAAAAAGCCGAGACGTCTTAACTGGACACAAGCAGAAATAGGGTCCGCAGGAAAAACGGCGCAGAGAACCAGGTGGGCACCTTTCCGATCCGGAAAGGTGCCATCAGGACCGGTTTTGGCGCAAAGGGGCGTTTTGCGGGACAAATCAGGTTGAGACGTTGTATGCAGTCTGCCTGAGTGGGGGTGCGAGAAAATTCCCCACCGGAAATGACCTTGTCGGAGGAGCGTTGCGATGCGTCATTGGGAACACTAGAATCCCTGGCTGTCCTCTCCAGGGAGTCGATTCCGATCGGATGCGCCGGTTGTGTTCTTGGTGGACGGATTCTGGTAGTTAACGGGGTGCCACCAACAGGAAAAGACTCGTTTCCGAAACCACCGGGTATTTCCCATCTTGGAGTGTCGTTGCGCGTATGGTCAGTTTGTGGTCCCCTGTCAACTCACTGCCAGCGGTAGGGACTACTCGAAACTGCATTGAACTTTGCCGAGCTGGAACACTCACTCGATTGGCCGATAGTAGACGGTTCAGTGGTTCCTCGCAGCGCAATTCTAACTGGGTTGGCTCTACAAGCTGACGAGCGCGGCGGATTGTCAGAGGAATTTCGAATGGCTCCCCCTGGGTCACTTGCAATTCGTAGAGGTCACAGGAGATCTTCATCAAGGCACCCACCGGCATAAAACCAAGGCGATCTTTCAGGCGACTTACGGAGTAGTGCGTGTTGCCTTGAGGATCGTCTATCTTGGCAACTCCATTGACAATCATTCGCGAGGTGCGAGATGTTTGGAGCCATTCAGGCAGAAAAATGGGATACAGGATTCGCTCAACACCGGGGGGCACGACCAATTCCGGCCCATGGATACCCTGGCGGTGGTAGGACTGGGTAGACGACATTTCAAGCACAATTTCACCATCAAAACCTGCGGATCGATCGATTAGCACCGCGGCCGGAAATGTCGTTCCGCGCGGCCATTTTGTCACGCTGTTTTTCCTTTCTCCTTCGATGGAAAAAGGGGGTTTCAGAGTGGTAGCCACTAATACCCTTTTTGCCGGGTGTGTGACTTGGTTTTCGCCAATGGTGGCAGTTCCCGTGAGCGTGACCAGCGACGCGCCAACGGCAGAATCAGCCGCAACAGTCAATTCAATCCCGAGAGAATTTTTTCCGGCAGGGACCGACAAGTCGTTTTCCACGGTGATTCCGGCTGGCAGCCCTGAAACCGAAATGGAAATGGGTTCATGGAAACCAGCTGCGTTGGTCACTTTGACTTCCAGAGACGCTTTGTCACCAATCGGTACGTTGACCAATTCGGGTACGGTGAGTGTGAAGTCTGGGACCGCCTTCGTGATGACCAATCGATAGATAGACCCTCGATTGCCGCGCTTGCCGGAAACATCGGTCACACCAATTTGATAAGTTCCGTCTTCCGGTACGGTAAAATGCAAACCTGCATCGGTTGTTTCCGGCAAGTCGTCGTTGTGGGCAATTTCCTTACCGTCCGGATCAAGAATCGACAACACCACATCGAGTGGTGAGCCCAGTGTTGCTGCTTCGAGCGACAACATCCAGACATCGCCTTGCTGGCCGTCGACCAGGTAGCGGTCTTCGTCGAACGCTTCCTCAAGGGTCCCAGTGACCGAACCGGGCACTGTCAACCGACATGCCTCGGTAGTTGTGCCTGAAGGCTCGCGGGTTTGTTCAAGGTTGCTCAACAATAACTTCAACGGAGGCGTCATTCCATGGGCGGTGTCCAGCTGGTAGAGAAACGAATCCCTTTGTTCGTCTGAGGGGAACTCAACTTCGCGCGTGACCGATTCAAGGTTTGCTTTACCGGTGGCGATGCCGTAACCGACGAACTCGATCGGGTGTGTTTGCCCTCGGCGTCCGGCGGGTGGAATTGCGGCAACCAGGCGTGGACCATTGGTGATGGAGAGTCTGTAAACGAACGCGCGATTTCCACGAAAATCAACATCATGGATGCTTATAGTATATGGACGACCAGCTTCCGCAAAAAATGTGAGAATTCGGTCGCGGGCCTCAGTGTCGGCGACATCGGCAACCAACTCTCCCTGCTCATTACGGACCTGGACAACCGCATTCAGCGGGGACTCGATGGCATGCGTGACGACCGAGCAGTGAATCAGACCGTTGTGCTCGGGCGTAAAACAGAAGCGATCTATTTCCTTGATCTTGGTGAGCTGACCCGAAATTGTCACCGGCAGCGAAGCAAGTTGCTGAGTCCCCCGCTGGTCTGCAATTTCTACAACCTCCCTGTAGTGCCCCACCATAAAGCAGCCGGTTTTGCTCGCTCCATTCGCATTCACAGCCTGCCAACGCACAGGGCCAGCTGGCATGTCAGGAGGGATCGTCAAACGGGCTCGTGTTTCACGAGGCAACGAAAAGGCCTTGCGCACGGCCCTGCGGAACCAGTAGGGTGGTTCTGGCACGATGACCGGGCCGGGTGGGGCCAGGATCTCAAGTTTCACTCGGGGGTCGAGTACAAAAACCTGTATATCTGGTGTCCAGTCGTAGCCACCTAAAAGAACCTCAAGGGTCTGTCCTGCCTGGCCACCAGGCGGACTCATATAAGCAATGCCTGGCGGCTGTTGGCCGTGGGCAGGATGGAGGCAGATTGGCACCATCACCAACATGCTCCAAAAGCAATATTTTTTCATAAAGGAACTCGAGTATGTGGTGCGTGGTGTTCCAGAAATAACGCGCAGTCGACCACCGGCCACGAACCGTAAACTAGATGAGCTGTGGGATGATCTTGCCACCGTTGACAATGGGTACCGGCCGCCCCAGCGGATCGTAATACATTCGGTCGGGATCAATCCCCATTAAGACGCTAATGGTGCGCAAGATATCGTTAACGCCGACCGGGTTGGAGGTTGGGGCGGCAGCATGTTTGTCAGTGGCGCCAATCACTTGTCCGGGCTTAATGCCACCGCCGGCAAATACCACTGATTGGGCCATCGACCAATGATCTCGACCCGCCGAGACATTTACACGGGGAGTGCGGCCCATCTCGCCCATCACAATGACCAGGGTGTCATCCAGTATCCCGCGCTGATCGAGGTCATTCACCAACGCACTGAACGCGCAGTCAAGGTGAGGGATAAGGTCCGTGCGAAGGCTTGGAAAGCAGTTGAAATGCACATCCCACCCAGGTGCGTCGATACCTACAAATCGGCAACCTGCTTCGACCATCCTGCGGGCCAACAAGGTACATTGGCCAAGTTGTGTGTATCCGTATGCTTCGCGAACTGACGCTGGTTCACTTTGAATGTCGAATGCTCGTTTTGCCTCGGGCGAGGTGATCAGGTCGTATGCCTTTTCGTAATAGGTGGACATTGTTCCGGCGACCCCCTGGTCACGGTTGCGGTTTCGTCGGTCGATGTCCGCCAGCAGTTTTTGTCGCACACTCAGCCGTTTCTCCGACAAGCGTGAAGTAGGTTGTAAGTCCTTCACTTTGAAGTCTGCCTGCGACGGATCGGCCTCGATGACAAATGGAGCATGTTCAGCTCCATAGAAACCAGGGCCACCTGCTCCCATCAAGTGGGGAACGTTGATGTATTTTGGGAGGGCACCACCGGACTTAAGTTCGCGCGAGACAATCGAACCAATGGAGGGGTAAAATTCATTGAAGGGTACAGGATTGAGTCCGTCGGCGAAGGTCGGCTTGTGTCCGGTCATTACATAGTGGTAGCCAGTACTGTGCCCGTTAACGGTGTGGCTATGGCTGCGGAGGATGGTGTATTTGTCCGCAATTGCGGCACACCTTGGCAGCTGATCGGTCACCCAGGTACCTGGCACACTGGTCTGGATAGCCTGGAATGGCCCGCGAATTTCCTCGGGTGCCTCAGGCTTGGGATCCCACATATCCTGATGGGGTGGGCCGCCTTCCAGGAAAATAAAAATACATGCTTTGGCTTTCAGTGGCTGGGGGCCTGCTGCTTTGGCTTGTAATTCCAATAACTGTGGTAGCGTGAGACCGCTGATCAATCCACTGGCGCCAAGACGTAAGGCATGTCGGCGGGTGACTCCGTTGCAGCAGGTTGCTCGTTTTTTACCAACGTTGACTTTCAACATGATTTACTCGCAGAGGAATTAATCGGTAACGAAAGGTGCTGTCCGTCCTCAATGATTGAACAGGTATTCTTTCGAATTCAATAAGGCCCAAAGTACGTCTTCCGTTGCCGCTCTTCGGTCCAAGCCTAAGTCTCTGAATGCCTGTAGTACCGATTGCCTGTCGATTTCATCAGGAAATCGAGAGACGGTGTTTAGATACAATTCTTCAATAATTTCATCATCGGACAAGTCGGAATTTGCGAGTGTTTGTGCGATGCCGTGTCGAGCGCCGACCTTGTCTGCAATCTCTGGCGAGTTCAGTAGGTGGAGTGCCTGGGCAGTACTTGGTTCGTCACTTCGTTCGCACTCGCAGACCGTTGCCCGTACGGGGCGACCGAAAAGACGAAAGAAGTAAGAAGGCATCCGATTATCCCACACCTCAATGGCGCGGTAGCCTCCGGGCCACCCATCGAAGTGTTCGCGAACTCCTGTACTTTGACAAATCGCGTCGAGCAGTACCTCCGCCGGTAATGATTTGGTTGCGGCATGGGAGAAATTCTGATAATCGTCTGCATTTGAAGAATTCGTCAGCGAACTCAGTTGATACACGCGCGAGTTCAACAGGGTTCGCGTAAACTGCTTCAAATCGTAGTTGACTTGCTGCAGATGTTCCGTCAGGGCTTGCATCAAATGTGCGTTGGTAGCGGGATTGGTTGCACGGATGTCATCGATCGGGTCGATCAGTCCTCGGCCAAAGTAGTGTGCCCAAAGACGGTTTGCAATTGCCTTGGCAAAGTACGGATTGTCTGGTGCGGTGATCCAGTCGGCCAGTACCCTCCGACGATCGCCAATATTGGTAAAGTCTGCAGGCGCAGTTCCCAGCGCACGTGCCGGGACGAGTTGTCCTGTTCGCGGGTGAGGCAGATCGTCGCCACCCCGCGAAACAATCGCCTCCTTGCCACTGGGGAGGTGTTTGAGCTTCACTCCCGTGAAGAAACCGGCCAATCCGACATAATCTTCCTGGCTCCATCGCTCGGACGGATGATGATGACACTGTGCACATTCGATGCGCACTCCGAGTAACAATTGACTGAGTGATCGTCCCAGTTCGTCTGGCTCCTTGATCGCCTTGTAAAACGAGCCTGGCCCATCGGCCGATGTGTTGCCCTGGACCATCAGTATCTCGCGAGCCATCTCGTCGTACGGGTGATTCTCGGAAAATATGCGTTGTAACCAGCGCTGCATGGCCAACACCCCTTCGGGAGAAACCTTTGTCCGGTCTGCACGCAGCAGGTTGAGCCAATGCATCGCCCAGTAGATGGCGTACTCGTCCCGTTCGAGCAGTTGGTCGATCAGCCTGGCTCTCTTGTCAGGTGTGGAGTCGGCAAGAAACGTACGTGTTTCGGCAGCAGTTGGCAGGGTTCCGATCGTGTCGAGAAAAACGCGCCGCATAAACATCGAGTCGTCGGCTATTTCACTGGGGATAATCCCGAGTCGCTGGAGTTTGTCCCAAACGAGGCGATCAATGAAATTGGTTTCAGGAGGACGTTGGAATTCTATCCCCGGGCGAGGGAGGGTGACCTGGCAGCATGAGATGTGGTCCAAGTACCGAACCAGGATGACTGCTTCTCCTGGGATATCACCAACCTGAATGAGCCCGGTGGAATCAATGCGCGCGATTGCTTCTGCATTCGTTTCGTAATCGGCAATAGCAGTGACACAGTGGCGATTTCCAGCTGCGTCCACAGCGGTTACGCGCAATTGGTGTGATTGTCCTCTGAGCAGAATCTGTTGTTGGGGCTCGACTTCGAGATCCACGATGTGACGATCTTCGTCCCCTGTCGGCGCAAATTGAGCCCCTTCTGAAATCCAGCGACGAAGGCAGTTATGGTGATAACTGTCAGGTTCAATTTTTTGCCCACCGCCATGGGGAACCTGAGCGGTTGCCTTAGACAGCAGTAAGCTTCGTTCAGGTGCCGACAGCCAGATGCGCCGTCCCCGACCTTCGTTGGCAATCGCGTCAAAATCTGTTGCGGAATCAAAACCAAAGATGCTCAACTTGAATCCGTTTTGCCCCTCCGCTTTGCCGTGACATCCGCCCGAATTGCAACCAGCCTTGGTCAGGATTGGAATGACGTCATGCGAAAATGAAACAGGCGCCGGAGTCTGCAGTCCCTGGACGTCGACGGGAACGACGAGCTGATGATCGTTGTGGCGGATGGTGATTTCCGTTTGCCCTTCGGCTAATGGTCGCACCAGGCCACGCTGATCAATTGTCGCGACGGTTGGTTGAGAGACTTCGTAAGATACGACCCTGGTAACATCGGAGGATTCGCCATCGGCCGACAGTAGGGTGGTCACCAACTGCTGAGATGCCTCAGGGCCAGTCAGTACAATGGAGGCAGGCTGGACGCCGAGTTCCCCAGCAACTGTCTTCGTGCAGGGCAGAAGCAGTATGGCCCAGGCGCCAACCAGGAGTCGTAGTTTTCGTCGGTGGACCACCAAAGTTCTCCGGCTCGTTTGCCGTTTTACAAGTCGCAGATTGACTAATCACCCATAAACGCGAATCGGCACAAAGTGAACGGAAGGTTAAGGATCAGCAGTTCCCATGCAATTTCATAATTCCCGCTTTAGGATTGAAAAATAGATTGCTTTAACCGGTTAGGCTCAGTTTAAAATTCTTAAGATAAAGTGTCTGGAAATTTAAGCAGGGTGTGAGTGACGTGCTTGAACTGGGCAGTCGATTCGGCGCGACCACAAATACAAAAATGGCTTCCAGCTAGTTGTCTAGGTAATGGCAATCGGTTTGGAATGGCAGCTGTTTCCGCTTCTTGACGCTGCCATTACCGCGCCGCCATCACCAAAATTCAGTTTACCACGCTGGTGAAGCGAATAGCAACTCAGAATGCTTATCCGTGCGGTTGCTTTGTTGGTTAAAATTGGAGAGGGTGACAAGTGTCGAGTGTTGTTAGGATGTCTATAATGGACGCATCATTGAGTCTGTAAAATGACCACTCGACCCGGCATTGTGTTTCTGCCTAACATGGTTTTTGTTTCCCTAAAATCTTCCAGACCAGCTTGTTTCAGGCCTGTACCATGACTCGCGACATGCGTTTTTTACAGCGCCCGTGTAATGACTTGCCAGCCGGTGGCTGGCAACCTCAAGGGAGAGTTCGTAGCTTTCTGGTTTTGCTGCTTCTGCTTTTGGGGACGGGTGCCGGGACATTTGCAGAAGTCCCGGTGCCAATCGCCATTGCAGAAATGGATCGAGCTGAACCGGTCGATTTTGAGAAAGAGGTGTTGCCAATTCTGAGAAGAAACTGTTTGGCCTGTCACAATACGACCGGCGCCGAAAATGAGCTTGTGTTGGAAACTCCGCAGACAATCCGGCAAGGAGGTGTGCGCGGACCAGCAGTTGTGCCAGCCAAAAGTCTTGAGAGCTTACTTTTGCTTGTGTCGGCTCACATGGAAGAACCCGTGATGCCTCCGGTCGACAACCAACGGGATGCCAAGCCCTTGACACCGGACGAATTGGGTTTGATCAAGAAATGGATCGAGGAGGGGGCAGAGGGCACGGTCGCCGGCGCAAACAAACCGCTGATATGGCAGCCAGTGTCCCATGCGTCCCAGCCGATTCTGACCACTGCGATTTCGCGGGATGGACAACACGTTGCCTGTGGCCGTGGTAATCAACTGTTCGTTTACCACTTGCCCACGTTTCGACTTGTGGCACGATTGGTCGATGCGGACTTGTCGAGCAGCGGCGGTCAAGAACCTCTTCAAGCAGTTCGCCTGGATCAAGCAGCTCACCTGGATATAGTGCAATCACTCGCATTCAGTCCGAAGGAAGGCCTGTTAGCCTCGGGCGGTTATCGTACGGTGAAGCTGTGGCGCCGGTCACCAAATGCCCGCTTGGCTGAGGCCGATATTGGCACGACGCCCGGCGAATGGGCCATGACTGCCAATGGAAGGTGGGTTGCCAGCGGAGAGCCATCTGGGGCAATCCGTGTGCTGGACGTTACCGGTGAGCATGAGGTCCGCCAGTTCCAAGGGCACCATGGGCCGGTAACCGCCCTGGCGTTTTCTGACGACCGAAGGTGGCTGGTTTCGGCGGCATCGGACAAGACGATTCGTATTTGGAACCTGGAGGAAGGCCATCAAGTAGCCGGTTTTAGAGTCGCTGCCACCGTCCATTCAATGGCCCTGATCCATCAAGGGATTCAGCTTGTGACCGCAGAAGGAGACCATGTCATCCGGGTATGGGCGATTCCCGAATTGGCGACCAGGATAGACACGCAGGATCCTGGTATCGCTAGCGACGATAATTCTGCCTCTGCCCTCGAGGTCAGCTCGGCCACACCCGTTCGGGAGTTTGGTGGTCACGAAGGGGAGATTACCGCGCTGCAAAGGTTTCCTGGTAGGCCGGGCCACTTGGTATCCGGTAGCCTCGATGGGACGTTGCGCATTTGGGATGCCGATCAAGGGGTGCAGTTACAGAAGTTTGACGCTGGTTGGCCAGTCACTGCACTTGCGGTGCGGCCAGACGGCACAAGGTTGGTCGGCGTTACTAAGGAGCATGGCATAAAATTGTGGAACACCACAGACGGCCAGTTAGTGGCCGAACTTAAGGGAGATCAACGCATTCAGGCAAAGATTCTGGAATTGGACCGCGGCGTCCAATTGGCGGAGGCTGAAGTTGCCCATTACAAAAGCTTGAAGGAGGATTTGGAAAAGCAGTCGCAAAAGAGTCAGCAAGCGCTGGCGGAGTCCAGCAAGGCTCAAGCAGCCGCAGAAAGCAAATTAGCCCAGGCGACCAAAAGGGCAGAAAAAGCAGGGGAGAAAAAAAGGGTTGCCGAACAAGCTGTTAAAGCGGCCAAGGTTGTTTTGCACCAGGTCCGTCAATCTCAGCTGTTGGCAACCGAGTCGGCGATACAATCCGCGCAAGGTTTGCAGCGACTTTTGCAACTCTTGCAGGCAACTCACCAGGACGCTTCGGGGAATCTGGATGACCAATCTTTCAAGGATGCCATGGCCGCCATCGAGAAGGCGCTACAGGAATCTGTTTCCAAACAAAGTAAGACAGAGGAAGCGCTGTTGGCCCAGTTGACTATTGCTAGAGAGGCTGCAGAAATCGCAGTTGAATCGAACAAGAAACAGGTTGAGAGACTCGCAAAAAAATTCACGGAAGTTGTTGCGGAAGTGCAGGCGGCAGAAAAGAAGAAAGAAAGCTCGCTCGCGGCCAGAAAGAGTGCATTTGAAAACTTGGAACGGACAAAACAGAAGATCTCACAAGCAGCAGAAGAACTGGCTACTGCAGAAAAAGTGCAAAAAGACCACGAACAAACAAGAAGCGAAATGGTGAAGGCTGGCGAAGCAAGTCCAGCGCAAATCACAGCTGCAGCCTTTGCCCAGGACAACACGTACCTTGCGTTGGGCGATGCAGAGCACCGAATTCAGCTCCTGGATGCTTCTACGGGTAGTCTGGTTTTGACCCTCGACGATCAACCAGGTCCGATTTGTGCTGTCCGCTTTGAGCGGGACACGGGTCTCGTTGCGCTTGCCTCCAATGGAAAGATCGTTGTCTGGCAGGTGCAGCCGGAATGGGTGTTGGAGCGGACGATCGGGCACGTCGACGAACCGGACCAGATTGTGGACCGTGTGTTGGCGTTGGACTTTAGCCCCGATGGAAAGCTGCTTGCGACCGGCAGCGGTGAACCAACACGGAGTGGCGAGCTTAAAATATGGCAAGTGGCTGATGGGCAACTGATGCATAGGATCAAGGGAGCGCACAGCGATACCGTGTTTGCAGTCAAGTTTTCTCCCGACGGTAAAACGGTTGCCTCCAGTGCGGCCGATCGACGGGTCAGGACGTTTCACGTTGACGACGGTCAATTGATACATAACTTTTTAGGACACACCCACCACGCGCTCGACGTTGCCTGGCAGGCGAATGGTCGGCGGCT
>JAKVCB010000076.1 GCA_022448345.1 Pirellulales bacterium | reverse complement strand
TACACTTGGCGTGGCTGTGCTGGGCGCCATCCTGTCAAAAAAGTATGCGACACAGTTGGGGGCGTCGCTCGATACGTTGCCAGTTAAGGTTCAGGACCACATCGGTCCGGTCCGTACCCTGCTTGAGACATCGGTCGATGCGGCGGTCAAGCTCAGCGAGAAGGCGCGCGCCCAGGGGGCCCCGGACGAGTATGTGAACGACGTGATCGGCTTTGCCAGGCAGGCCTTTGTCGAGGGGCAGAGTTTTGCGTACCTGGTCGCAGCTTCAACGGCCTGCGTGGGACTGATCATTACCGTAATCTGGTTGCCGGCTCGCTCGTCGGGCCGGCCAGAAGTCGCCCCGCAGCCCACAACGGCAGGCGACAAAGAACGGAGTTAATCGGAGCTGAGCTAACCGCAGTTGAGCTCTACCACGAGATCCACCACGAGATCCACCACGGGACTCCTGGCGGGTAGGTGAGGTCGGGGGCTTGCCAGCTTGTCACGACGGTTGAAAAACAGATAATTGGAGTGGGCGCTGCTGTTTTCTCAGAGTGGTCCCGCTCGTTCGATGATGCCAAATCACTTAACCCGATTGTGCTATGTCCCACCAAAAATACCGACCGAATAAAAATGCCGTGGACCGTCGTTCTTTTTTAGCCAGAGGGGCAGCCAGTTGTGGCGCCGCGCTGGGATTTCACCTGGTGCCGCGTCACGTGTTGGGCGGTCAAGGTTACGTGGCTCCCAGTGAAAAGGTCCACATTGGCCTGATCGGATGTGGGGGCAGGGCGGCACAGAATATGGGAGGGATCGTGAAGCATCCCGATGCGCAAATCATCGCGATTGCCGATCCGGCCGAGCAGTTTGATACCCGCCAATTGACGATTTACCAATCTTTAATCGGCCGGCTACCCATGAAGGCAAAGGTTGAAACCCACTACCGAAAACAAGATCCCAACTACCAGTGCCGCGCTTTTGTCGATTTTCGCGAGATGCTCAGCGAGGAACCGGCCATCGATGCAGTCGTGATTTCGACACCCGATCATCAACATGCCCATGGGACTCTTTACGCAATGCGGCAGGGCAAGCACGTCTATTGCGAGAAGCCCTTGACGCATAACATTCGCGAAGCGCGCCTTGTGGGCCAGGTGGCTAGTGAGACAGGCGTGGCAACCCAAATGGGAAACCAGGGGCACTCCAAGGAGACCATGGCACAAACGGTCGAGGCATTGCAGGCAGGTGTGATCGGAACGGTGCGTGAAGTCCACGCGTGGGTATCGACCCGACGATGGAATCCTGACCTCGTGGCGCCACCCGAGGAGACCCCGCCCGTACCGAGCGGGTTGGATTGGGACCTTTGGCAGGGGCCGCGAGCGGAACGCCCGTTTCACCCCGCCTACGCGCCGGTCCATTGGCGCGATTTTTGGGACTTTGGTTGTGGGGCGCTGGGAGACTTTGCCTGCCATGACCTTGATTCGGCAACCTGGGGACTCAACCTGGCGGCGCCTTCAACCGTAGAGGCATTCAACGCAGGACAAACCCACGAGCAACTTGCGCCGCACGGTTCGATCTGTCACTTTGACTTTCCGGCACAAGGCCAGCAGCAACCGGTCAAGGTGACCTGGTACGACGGCGGGTTGATGCCCAGGCTGCCGGCACATGCCATGGCAAAGCGACAGCAGTATCGGCGCGGTGTGCTGTTTGTGGGGGATCAAGGCACCATGCTCTGCAAGGGGGCTGGCGGCACCCCGTGGATTGTGATGAACGACGGCACCACATACCAGGAGCCGGTGGAGGCAACCATTCCGCGGGTAAAGGATCACTATCGGGACTGGCTCGATGCCTGCAAGGGAGGCAGGCCGGCCCTGAGCAATTTTCAGTATGGTGCCCGGCTTACAGAGATCACGTTGCTGGGGGTCCTGGCGGTACGGCTTGCGGGCCAGCAATTGCATTGGGACCCGGCGGCAATGCGGGTGACAGGTGTGCCCGAGGCCGATCGGATCCTCAACGGGAATTACCGTACCGGTTGGGAAGTGTAACCGGCCGGTTTTACTTCCTGCGTCTGGCCAAGGGGCCTGTGAGTCCGAGGGCCGCAAGCATGACCAGCGCTGCGGCAGTTGGTTCGGGGACTGCCGCACTTCGACCGGCTGCCGAGTTGCCAAAGTTGACCTGCCACTGGGTGTATTGTGCGCGACCAATTCTGCCGCCAGCCGTATCGTTGGGCAGGGTTCCAGCCGGGCTGCCCGTGTTGTCTTGCCACAGGGTGTAGTCGGCTGCATCGACTGTGTTGTCTTCGTTGTAATCGCCCGCGAGCAGGTCCGCCGGGGGTGGTCCGTAAATGGCAATCGCACCGGCGATATCTCCTGTGCCGATAGTCGACTCGTTATACGGACCGCCCATTACGGAGTCGGAAATAGAGTTATGGCCGAACCCCAAAACGTGTCCCACTTCGTGCATGGCAATGTTGAGAAAAAATAACTCACCATTGCTATACCCCCACAGGTTGGCATCGGAGCGAAAACGGACATCGCCTGCCCTGGCGTGATTGGAGGCATTATCGACGTTGCTACCCGGTTCAGGAATATAAGTTGCCTGGGCATACGCGCTGGCGCCATTGAGTGCTTCCTGATCGAAGGCCATAAAGCGGATGTGTCCCACTCCCGAGTCAGGTCCGCGGTCGGTGTAATGGGCCACGCCACCAATTTCGACCTCGCCTGTCTCGCTGACGTATCCGAGGTTTGTGATGTCGGCAGCGGTTGCCCATTGGTCGATGGCATTGGCCAGTACCGCCTGGTATTGGGCCGCCGTTGTCAGGCCGGTCACGCCCATGTCCAAAAAGCTGTCCGTGAGCCGGCTTGCATTTCCGGCCGTCGCTACGCCGCCCGGCACCATACTCCAGGTGAGGGCGGTTGGTTGGGGTGAATCCAGTGGCGAGCGGGCCGAGGTGCTGTTTGGACCGGGGACCCAGGCCATGCTCTGGTGTACCCAGTCCTCGGCTGTTGCGGTGCCTGCCGTCAGCACGACTGACAGCGCCAAGCAGAGAGTCCGCGGGCACGCTATTTTGGATGGTTCGCACTGCACGCTTTGGCCACCTCGGTGGATTGAACAAGCCCCTAAGGTTCATTATGTGCAGCGGTGATTTTCAATGCAATTATTTCGCCACAGGAGCAAAGGGAGTTGGAAGTCCAGGGGCCAGGCCGTGTATTTTTTGACCGCAATAGGTTCAGTGGCGGTCAAAATCTCTGAGCGGTTGCCCCAGGTGTCCGGTCGTACGGCTAGCCGGCGTCGTAGGTGTAGGTCACTGTGCGGCCAGTCGGCACGCCGTTGATGGTCTGGCGGTGTTGGTCTGGCCAGGTAATCTCCACATCGACAGGTCCCTGGTGGTCTCCCAGGCCGAAGTGGAGTGTCAGGTCGTTTTGATTTCCTTCACCAGTGCCCGATTCCACCTGGCGGGTATGAATCTTGTCGCCAACGGTGATCCGGACCTGGGCACCGACGGCCGCACGGTTGACCTTGTTGCCATCGCCTTGCAGGCGGACTTTCAACCAGGAATTTCCGTTGCCCGTGTTCCGGAAAAGTTTTCCGGCACCGATCAGGTCCAAGGCCCCATCGTTGTTGTAGTCGGCCCAGGCCGATTGGTAGGTTGGCGGAAGGTTGGCCAGGCCCGACTCGGCGGTGACGTCGGTCACCTCGAACTGGCCGTTGTTGCGGAACAAGACCGGGTTGTTCCTGCGGCCAAAGGAGGCGCCGGCGTAGACGGTGGTAAAGAAGACGTCCAGGTTTCCGTCGTTGTCGTAATCGCCCGCACTGGGAGTTGCATACGATTCCTGGTAGTGGACTCCACAGGTGCCCAGGTCTTTGAAGTGGTACTGGTGGTCGGGGCCCAGGTTTTGAAGGAATCGCGATTTGGGCTGGTCGCCCCGGCCATCGACATGGGCAAAATTACCGACAAACAAATCAATGAGGCCGTCGCTGTTGAAGTCGCCCCAGGCAGAACCGATCGTGTGCCCGCCACCAAACCCAGGCGAGGTTCCCAGGGCGTCGTACTCCTTGGCCACGTCAACAAACCCCTTGTCGCCACGGTTTTGCCACAGCAGGTTGGGCTGCAGGCGGTAATTTGAGACATAGACGTCAAGGTCCCCATCCTGGTCAAAATCACAGGCGGTGATTCCGCGGGCCCGGGTATGACTTTTAGATTGGTTAAGCTTGAACGATTTGCCTTGTTCATTGATCAAGATTTGAAACGGCCAGGCAATGCCTGCGTTGAGGTCTTCGTAGCCCCCCACAAACAGATCGACAAATCCGTCTCCATCGAAATCTCCCCAGCAGGCGCCCCGTGAACGCGAAGCGGGCAGTTCGGGCAGGGCGAACTCGGCAAACTTCATTTCTCCCTGGTTGCGATAAAGTTTGCGGGCATTCCACGAAAACAGGTCGACCAGCCCATCGTTGTCAAAATCGGCAGCAACCGAGATATCGACATCGGCCACGCGGGTAAACGTTTTGCCTTCGTTGTTTTTCCAGACCCCGCCCGAGACGCAGAGATCAACCCAGCCATCATTGTCCAGGTCGACCCAGCAGGCAGCATCGGTAGAGATTTTAAGTCCCACCTCTTCGGTGGCATCCGCAAAAGTCGTTGGCGGTTCCTGGCTGTGGGCGAGGCCCGTTGCCACCACGCACCACAACAGTGGCAGCCATCGAACCAGGACAGGGTAGCGCGAGTATTGTGGGGGGATGCCGGTCACGGTGGATTCCTTTTTTTAAAAGAGGCGCGTTAGGGTTTGGAGGCGCGATAAGTGGAATGTGCCGAGCGATAAGTGGAGTGCACCGACTGGCCGCTGGGCGGATTATATAGGGTACCCCGGTTGTGTTGGGGTTCCAATGAAGAAAAGCCGGACAAGACTCGTAAGGCCAAAATCGGCGGCGAGCGACGCCACAGGACATGCCTCGAATTTTGCGCCAGGCGGGCTGGATACTTTCACAGGCCCGCCGATTCCCGTTGTTTGGGGACCACGGTTTGCGTTATGCTGGCCGCCGCGGGAACGGAGTTCGCCTGCAATTCACACGGGAGGTTTTTTATGATCTGGCGAGGTATTTTGCTGTTACTGGCTACGGTTGTTTTTGCCGGGTGCAAGCCGGCGGGGGCGCCGTCGGCGGACCAAGAGTCAACGGACCAAAAGCCGACTGACAAAGATAAGCCCCCAGCCCACTCCCAAGCCCACTCCCACCACCAGTCGACTACTGAAACTGAGGGTGCGCAACTCGTAGCCCCGGGCAACGCGCCGGCGGCAAAGGCCAGTTTCCCTGACGTGATCACCAGCAGCACGGCTTACTACACCGGCGGGCCCCAGCAGGGTCGCCCGGCCGATGGCACCCTCGCCGAGGGTACGCCGGTTCGCGTGATCGCAGCCGCAGGCAGTTACTCGGTGGTGGAAACAGCCGACGGCATTCATGCCTACGTTTCCACCGGAGCCATCGGCAAAGACAAACCCCAATTGGGCGACAAGTGATTTTGCGCGTTGCCGTGCGTGGGTCTTTTCAACACGCGGCGCCCATTTTGGGGGACGGTATGGCTTGCTGTCTCTCCTGGTTGCCCGGCGCTTGTGGTTGGTGGCACTGGCGACAGGGACGCGCCGTTTTGCCACAGTAGGTAGGCTGCCCCCGGTTTTCGATCTTGGTGCGCAGGGCAGGGCTCAAATTGTGTTCGGCGCATCGTGGTTGAGAAGTCCGTATAATGGAACAAGCTGACAGCGTTCCTTTTGGCCTCTCAAGCGTGGGTTTGATTCTTGTTTCTTCCTGGAAAAATAACCGGCTTCTTGAAAATGTGGGCCACGGTGATTGGTTTTTCGATCGTGGTGGTCGAAACAGCCCTGGCCGCCGATCTGCCGGTGATCCATCGCATGCTCCCGGGTGCCCTCTGCCCGGGAAAGGTGACGGAGGTGACGGTGCGCGGGGAACATTTGTCTGAGGTGACCAGGGTCTGGACAAGTTTTGCCTGCAAGTGCGAGGTGCTCTCGACCGAAGAAAATGGCAAGACGATTCAGTGCCGCATGACCGTGCCCCGCGACCAGCAAGTTGGGATTGGGGCAATTCGGGTGGCCACAAAAAATGGGGTCAGCGGCGCCCGGCTGGTCATGCTCGATGACATGGCCTCTTTGACCGAGGCAGAAAACAACCACTCGCTCGAGACGGCCCAGGAAATCAAGTTGCCGGTGGTGATCGACGGAACGACCGATCCGCGGCGGTCTGATTTTTTTAAGATGAACGTTACCGCAGGGGACCGGCTGTCGGCTGAAATCGTGGCCGATCGGCTTGGTTCCAGGCTCGATTCTGTTTTGCGGCTGCTGAATTCTGACGGTGAGGAACTGGCATTCAGCGATGACCGGCCAGGAGTCCTTGCCGACAGTCGTTGGAGTTATGAATTCGGTGAAACGGGGGTGGTTTACATTGAGTTGCGCGACGTGCGACACGAAGGGAGTGTCGACCATTATTATCGACTGCGGCTTGGTGATTTTCCCTTGCTTGCGGTGGCGTTTCCGTTGGGAGGCGCCGCCGGGTCGATTACCACATTTACGTTAGCCGGTCCCTACACGGGCCCGTTGGCGCCGGTCACCCTGTTGCTGCCGGATGATGGACACCCCCGAAAAATCCCCTTGAGTACCTCTTACAGGTCAGCGGACGGTTCGGGATTTGTGAACGTACGAGTTGCCAGCGGACCGGAGTCTGTGGAAGTCGAACCGAACGATCAACAGCAGTCGGCCACACCGATTACGGTTCCCTGTGCGATCAATGGACGATTTGAGCAGCCCGGCGATACGGACTATTTCAAGTTCACCGCTGCCAAGGGCGCGCGGTTGGTGTTTACCGGACATACCCGAACGCTGGGCGCGCCGTCGGACCTTTACCTGCGGTTGCTTAACCAGGAGGGCACTCAGCTGGTCGAGGTCGAAGATGCCGGCAGGAACGAAGGAGTTGTTGACTACACGTTTGCTGACGAGGGGGATTATTTTCTGGCAGTCGAGGACTTGCTCCACGAGGCCAGCCCGACACACGTTTACCGGATCGAGGTCGAACCGTTTCGTCCACGGTTCGAGTTGTCGGTGGAGCCAGAAACGCTCAATGTGCCGCACGGGGGAACGTTTGTCAGCCAGGTCGTCGTGACCCGCTCGGAGTATACCGGGCCGATCGAACTGTCGGTCGAAGGGGCTGGTAGCGATTTAAAGCTGTCGGGGCACACGATTGCCAGCGATGCGAAAACGGCTGCATTAAAAGTAACACTGCCCGAGCGGATCCAACCTGGGGAACTGCAGATCGTGCGAATTGTGGGCACGGCCCAAATCAATGACAAAACCGTGGTGTCACAAGCCAGTACCTTGTCGGCACTGAGAAAGATGATGCGCAAATACCCTTTTCCTCCGGCGGTGCTTGATGGTCAGATTGCCCTGGCGGTGGGGCCCCGGTTTCCTCCGTTCTTTGAGATCAGCATCCAGTCAGGTGCGGCCTATTTTGGCCAGCGCGTGGGGAGGTCGACCTTTAAGGTCCTGCTGAACCGTCTCGATGAGCAGTTCACGGATTCGGTTGCAGTAAGCATCGAAGGTCTTCCGGAAGGAATCACCGCCGAGGTGGAGCCTATTGAGAAAGGAAAATCCGAAACCACGGTGACCCAAAATGGCCCTGAAAATCTCGAGGCTGGGGTTCATCAAATACGTGTGATCGCGACCGGTACGTTTGAGAATCAGACCAAAACGGTCGTGCTTGACGAAGTTCCACTCTATATAATTGAGCCGTTGCGGGTCACCTTGAAGCCGAAAGGGCCCTTGCAGCCTGGTGGTAACCAGCGGGTAACCGTTTGCATTCAAAGATTTGGTGAGGAAAAACACCCGGTGCGGGTGAGCTGGAAACAGGCACCGCCAGAAATACTGGTCCCTCTCGAAATTATGATTCCACCCGACAAGAGCGAAATTGATATTGAGCTGGCTGCCACTTCCGGCGCCGTGCCGCAAACCAGCGCCGAACTGGTGGTTGAGGCCACCACGATGGTGAAAGACGAGGAAGTGACCGTTGAGAGTGCACCGGTGACGTTGACGATCGCCCGTGAGGAAGCGTCGCCTGCTGCGGAGGAAGAAGGAGGTAGCGGGTAGATGAAAACTCGTGCCGCCAAACGGACGATCATGCAGTTGCAAACGCATTGGACCGTGCGCCTGCTGCTGGTCGTGCTGGGAGCAGCGGGGCCGCACATTGCCTGCGGGTCGGAAACGACGCCAGTTGAGTTTGAGCTCGTTCCGATCGTGGTGGGAACGCCCACAGAAATCGAAGTGCAACCGGCCGAGCTCCATTTGCAATCCGCCCGTCACCGCGGGCAGCTTGTCGTCACGGGCCATTATGCAGATGGCCATCTGCAGGACCTGACCCGCGCGGCGGAGTTCTCCAGTAGCAACGCCCAGGTGGCACAGGTCAAAGAGGGAGTTGTGGTGCCGGTGGGTGACGGCGTGGCAGAAATCACGGTGTCGGCCGGTTCGTTACAGCAGGCGATTGTGGTGGAGGTCACCAATAGCACAGTTACAGATCCCGTCTCGTTTCGTCATGAAACGTTGGCGGCCATCACCAGGCAGGGTTGCAACAGCGGCGCATGCCACGGGTCCCCCAGCGGCAAGGCTGGCTTTCGACTTTCGTTGGCAGCTTACGATGCGAAGCTGGATGAATTTACGCTCACTCGGGAGTCGTTTGGCCGGCGCGTCAACGTGCTGGACCCAGGTAGCAGCCTGCTGCTGCAAAAACCAACCATGCGCGTTCCCCACGGCGGAGGAGTGCGGTTGCGCACGCATGACCCCGCCTACCAGGTGTTGCATCGTTGGATTTCCGAGGGGTGCCAGGTCGATTCGGCCGAAACGGCCGATTGTGTGCGGGTCGAGGTGTTGCCTTCGGAAAGGCGCGTGTTGAAACGGCCTGCCCATACGCAGCAGCTGGTCGTACGGGCGCATTTTTCCGACGGAACCATTCGCGATGTGACGCCGCTGGCAAAATTTACCAGCTCCGACGACACGGTCGCAGGCGTCAGTGCTGATGGGCTGGTCGTGGGGCATGACCGTGGCCAGGTGGCGATCATGGTTCGCTACTTGCACCACGTTGAATCGGTTGCCTTTACTTTGGTGAAGGATATTGACCAGTTTGTTTGGACCAACCCGCCTGAAAACAATTACGTCGATACGCTGGTCAACCAAAAGCTTCAGCAGCTCCAGTACCTGCCTTCTGCGTTGTGTTCGGAGAGCCAGTTTGTGCGACGGGTCTACCTCGATGCGATTGGTATTCTCCCCACCGCTGAGGAGGCAATGGCCTTTTTAAGTGACCCATCTTCCGACAAGCGAACCCGGTTGGTCGACGAGCTGCTTGAGCGGGACGAATATGCTTCTTTGTGGGCCCTTCGCTGGGGCGACCTGCTACGGATGCAGGGTGGAACCGTTACCTACAGCGGCTTGCGCAAATATCACGCCTGGGTGGTCGCTGCGCTGAAAGCAAATATGCCGTTTGACCAGTTCGCGCGAAAGTTACTGACGGCCCAGGGGGGGACTTTTACAAATCCTGCGGCAAATTATTATCGCGCGTTTGGAGACACGATCACTTGCACCGAAGGTACGGCTCAGGTCTTTATGGGCGTGCGGATTCAATGCGCCAAGTGTCACAACCATCCGTTTGATCGCTGGACCCAGGACGATTACTACGGCATGTCTGCCGTTTTTAACCGGGTTCAGCGCAAAGAGGGGATCCGCCCGCTGGAGTTTGTGGTGTGGATGGCACGAAGCGGTGAGGTGACCCAGCCCCACACGGGCAAGCAGGTCCAGCCATGGGTGCCAATCGCCGGGACGTTGCCCGACCAGGTCGACAAAGATCGGCGACAGGTCTTCGCCGATTGGCTGGTGGATGCCGACAATCCGTTTTTTGCCCGGGTGGCGGTGAACCGGATCTGGGGCCATGTCATGGGGCAGGGCATCGTGGAACCGGTTGACGATTTTCGGGATTCCAATCCTCCCAGCAACCCGGAGTTGCTCGACCGGCTGGCCACCGATTTTGTAGAACATGGTTTTGATCAGAAGCATATTTTAAGAACGATTTTTAACAGCCGAACCTACCAGCTCAGTTCGGCCAGCAACCGTTTTAATGCGGACGATAGCAGGTTGTTCTCTCACGCCAAAATCCGAATGCTTGGCGCGGAACAATTGTTGGAGGCCATTTGCCACCTCACCGGCGTGTCGGAAACTTTTGGCGGGTTGCCGGTGGGGACGCGCGTGACGGCAATTCCGGGACCCGACCTGAGCAAGGAATTTCTCAAAATGTTCGGTCAACCAGGTCGAGAAACCACCTGTGCCTGTGAGCGGTCCACCGAGTCGAACCTGAATCAGGCAATGGAGTTGTCCAACGGATCAACGATCTACGACAAACTGCAAAATAAAACCAATCGTTTTCACAAGTTATTGGCCGAGGGAATTGCCAACGACGAAATCGTGACCTTGCTCTACCAGTCAGGATTGAGTCGTCAGCCGAAAGAGGAGGAGCTGGCGGCAGCGGTCCATTATATCGACGCCAGGGAAGATCGAGCCGGGGCACTGGCCGACGTTTGTTGGGCGCTGATTAACACCAAGGAGTTTTTGTTTCAGCATTGATCCGGGGTAAACGGGGGGGAGGCGCATGGTGGGGTTCATGTTGCCAAACGCGGATGAAATGCTGAGAATAGTGTGGTTAACGCTTCATGTTGCCGGCCACCCGTATTGACCATTTAGCGAGCGATTATGTTCCGCATTGATGCTGAGGGACAAAGCGGACGGTATTGCGATGGGTTATCCCGTCGTAGTTTCGTTCAGGTCGGTATGGCCGGGCTGGCAAGCCTCTCGCTGCCGCAGTTGCTGAGGGCCAGAAATCAATCGAGTGCCGCGGGTCGCAAGGAGACGTCGACCATTCTCCTTTGGCTCGACGGTGGTCCGAGCCATATCGACACCTACGACATGAAACCGGAGGCCCCGGAAAACTGTCGGGGCATTTGGAAGCCGATCAAGACCAACGTGCCGGGCATCGAAATCACCGAGATGTTTCCCCGGCAAGCGGGGCTGGCCGACAAGTTTGCGCTGATTCGTTCGCTCCACCACGGCGAGGGCGACCATTACACCGGGACCCACCTGATGCTCACCGGCCGCACTGCAGGCGTGAGTGGCCAGGCCATTCCGGGCAAGTTTCCTTCGATTGGCTCGGTGACGACCAAGGTCACCGGACCGCGACAGGCAGGCATGCCACCCTACATTTCCGTTCCCATGGCGATGACGACCGGGCAAAGGCCAGGCTACTTTGGGGGGAATTTTTTGGGGCCCCAATACGATCCGTTCCAGCCCGGTGGCGATCCCAACCAGGACGACTACTCGATCAAGAAATTCAATCTTCCAGCGAAGATGACGATTGACCAACTCGAAGACCGTCAGCACCTGCTCGGTACGCTCGATCAGTTTCGACGCGAAACGGAGTCGTCGGTGGTCGACACGATGGATCAGTTTCAACGGGAAGCCTATGATTTGGTGGCCAGTGGCCGGGCGGCTACCGCTTTTCAGATGGGGCAAGAAAACCCAAAACTGCGCGAGCGGTATGGGCGCAACGGCTGGGGACAAAGCACCTTGCTGGCCCGCCGGTTGGTGGAAGCGGGGGCGACCTTCGTGACCGTACAACTTGGTGGCTGGGACAACCATTATGACCTGGAGGCGGCCTACAAGCGTTATCTTCCCCAGGTCGATAGTGCGGTTGCCAGTCTGCTGGAGGATCTCGAAGATCGCGGCTTGCTAGACACCACCCTGGTGCTGGTTCTGGGAGAGTTTGGCCGGACACCCTGGATGAACAATGGCAACAACGGCAAGGCAAAGCCGGGGCGCGACCATTGGGGCCGGGCGATGACCTGCCTGGCAGCCGGAGGTGGGGTCCAGGGGGGACGCGTGATTGGAGCAACAGACGCACGGGCCGAGCGGCCCACGGAACTTCCGCTCACCCCAGCCGATTTGCATGCGACCATTTTTCATGTCCTGGGGGTCGATCCCAAGTTACGCTATCCGGACCGCAATGGGCGTCCGGTCGATGCCATCCACGACGGCAACCCGATTGGCCAGCTGTTCTAAGGCGCGGGATGCGGGGGCCCGAGGGCCGCATCGCCAAAATAGGCCATCGCAACTTTGGACATCAAGTAGGCACAAAACAGCCCGGCGGGAGTTCCCACCAGGTTGCCTACCACCCCCATCAATACCCCGACCGGCGCCAGGCCGCGTTGATAAATTCCTGCGACCACTGGTGTGGAAATAACTCCCCCGACATTGCCCATGCTTCCGGTTGCAAACAAAAACATGGGGGCTTTCGACAGTCGCATGGCAACCAACAGAAACACCACCTGGATTGAGATCCAGACAGCGCCAACGGCGATCAAAAGTGGCGCCTTGAGAACTTCCCGTAAATCGCCAGTTGCTCCCATGGTGGCTACCAGTAAATAAAGACCACCGTAGGCAATCGCACTGGCCCCTTCGGATTCGAGCCGCCGGGCAGGTGTTGCCGACAAGGTGAGTCCCACGACCAGGATAATCAAAATACCCCAGGTAAAATGGGTCATGATCGGGTCGATCACGGGCAGTTGCTCTCCCAGCCACATACAGAACCAACCTCCCACAAATCCGGTCGCCAGAATCATGGCAAAGAACGCCAAAGTAAGGGGCCGGCTGTTTTTTTCACGATAGGCACTCAAACGCTGGTTCAAATCGGTAATGACTTCCCGGTTGGCTCCATTGAACCGGTCAACCCGGTCCTGGTAGCGACTGAAGGCAATCAAAATTGCCATCCAGCCATATCCGACCATTGAGTCGACCACGATCACCGGACTGAACAGGTCGGGTGGGCAGTTTACCCCCTCCTTGATGGCAAGCATGTTCGATCCGCCCCCAATCCATGCACCGGCCAGTGCCCCGAGCGCTTTCCAGGTTTCCGGATCGAGTTGCGACTGAAAAATTGCCAGGGCCACCGGTCCACCAACGACAATGCCCACGGTTCCCGAGAGAATCATTAATAGCGCCAGCGGGCCGAGCCGGGCAATTGATTTCATGTCGGTTGAAAGGGTCAGCAAAATGAGCGCCGCCGGAAGCAGAATATTGATGCACCACGAGTACAGCGGCGACTCCCGGGGAGTAATATCCAGCGACGTCCCAACTGCCGGAAGCAGGTAAATCCAAACGATCGGCGGAATGAACTTGAAGAGTGGTTTTAAGGCGGACTGTTTCGAGGCCAGAAACACCAGGCCAATAAAACCAGCAAAAAATACCAACAGGTGAGAGGGGTCTTTAATCAGGGCGCTGGAATCGCTGGTCACCGCTAACAGCATTGTTGGTTTCCTGTGATGGTTACGGCTCCCACCGGTCGAGCGGGTGCGGCAAGGAACAAGTGATCGGTCCCCGGGGGAAGGAAGTTGTTTCTAAGTTAGTATCGCAACGGCGATCAGGCCAGCCCAACAAGGACCGCGTGGGATAGGGTGACGGTTTTGCAGGCTGTTGGTTGGCAAGGTTGCTACAAGGGTTTTGCTGCAGGTTTTGTCAGGCAGGGCCGCTTTGGGTGGCGGCCAGATCATCGATCGGCAAGTCGCCAGTCGATGAGTCCTATTGCCACCTGGGGGGCTGCGGTCGACTTGGTGGCAGTTTCAATGCGGATCGTATTGGATCCTGGTTGGAGCGTTGCGGCAATATCCTCGGGCAGGAAAATGCCTCCCGGCTCACTCATGGTGCCCATTTTGTGCGAGGTTTTTTTTCCGTTGACCCAAATCGTGATTGGGCGGTCCCAGGTCATTTTTAAAAACGGGAACTCCAGCGGCCCGTTCTCCGGCGACAGGCTGAACGTAGTTTCGCCAACAAAATGGCCATTGGGACCTTGGTGGAACGCCCATCCTTCACGGCGCATCGGAACCACCTCGTGGATGGTGCGCCGGTCATGCTGGTCGTTGCGCACCGCATAGCTCTGCTCTAGGTACCGCTGGTTGTTCCACTTCGGGTTCCAAAAAATGGCGTCCGCTGGCTTTTTGTAGACCGTGGCAACCCGACCGTAGGGCCCAATCAGAATTCGCCAGTCGTGCAACACACCATTGTTAAGGACCTGCGGTGTTAAGGGGAGCCGGCCGTCGTACAGGTCCCAATGCAAGACTCCACCGGCGAGGCAGAAGAGATAGGTCACATAGCTTGCCGTGTGCTGTGTTTCCCAGGGGGATCCATGCATCGCCGACTGGGCAATTTTTTCAATGGCCCCATAAAGCTCCTCGCGGCGGTAAGTCGACTCGGTAATACAATGAACACACGCTTCGAGCATATTGCGCTGGACGGAAACACTTCCACAAAAATGGTCCAGGTTTCGCAATAGGTGATCGGCCCGCTGGTGACGGTAAGGAAGATTTTCAACCCCCATGTAACCAACCAGCCGTGCACCTCCTTTGAGGGTATCGGCGGTTGCCGAATAATCGGACCAGTTGGCGCCTGTCAGGTTATTGGGACCTCCCAGCATTCCGGTCTTTGGGTTGATCATCGGCAGCAGCAGTTCGAGTCCTTGTTCCAGGTGCGGCACATACTGGGAGTGCCCTTCGTGGATGGCGGTGAGCATGCAGGTTTGTTGAAAGGTCGCTGTATGGAATTGGGTGGAGTACCATGGCCGACGGGCACAGATGCGAGTGACCGATTCCGGGTTCAGACCGGCGCCGCCATCGGCCATCCAGGGATAAAGTGGCGCAGCTTGAAGCATCGTCAGCAGCGCGGGCATGTACTTGCCGTTGATCGGTGCGGTTGGATCATCCACGTTGCGGAATCGACCCGTGGCGGGATCCTGCCAGCTTTGCCAATAGCGCACGGCCTGATCGTAGTTTTCTTTTGAGTAACCAGGAAGATTTTTCAGATTGCCGTAGGAAAGGAGCAGTTGGCTATAGCGGTGCACGGTGGCGTACTCCGGACCGTTATCGCCGCCAACCCGGTTGTAGGCAAAAAACCATCGCCCCGTTTTTTGTTGATCGATGGCAATGTCCCGCTCGGCTGCTGCGGTTGCCAGGCGGTTGTATTTTTGGACAAATTCGGGAGTCGGTTGCGGTTGGCCTAACTGCAGGTGTTGCAAATGGTCGTGCTGAAAGGCAACAGTCTTTTGACGCTGTTCGAAAGTCATTTGGGGTTCGGTGTCGAACGCCCACGATTGACTTACACTCAAGACCGCCAGCAGACTCCAGCAACCCAGCGCAGCGGTCAGGTGCCCACCGATCAAGGAGCCCAGGGAGCAGGGAGGTTTTTTCACAGACCGGTTGCCAGCAACAGGAAACGTCATCGTGGATAAATCGGTAGGTCCCAACGGTCGTATTGGCCACCAGGCGGTGGCCAACAGTAAAAGACACCCTTTAAGTGTAGCCGAGCAGGCCGGCCTGGCAAAACGGGGTTGGCAAAACGGGGTTGGCTAAACGGGGCTGCAGCGGGCAGGCGGCTGTTGTGGGGGACGCCACGTCTGTTTGACGCACTGACCGGCTTGATTAAAATTGGCCGATGGTTGGTTTGGGGCTGGTCCCGGCGGAGCAAGCGAAGTTGTGCAATCTTTACATCAACAAATTCATGCTGCCGGGTTTGCCAGGCTGGGGTCGATGTTATGCATTGTGGTTTTCTTGGTGGTGGATATTTTTATTTGCCCGGTGATGTTTGGCCCGACACCCGATTTCGCAGGAAAAGTTGTCCTGGGGATGTTCATCGCCCAGGCTGGCCTTTATGCCAGCTGGGTGGTTTTGGCACCGTTTCCGCTGGGAGTTCGCATTGCGGCAGCCAGCCTGTTGGGATTGGTTTGGCTGGTGACGATGGTCTGGTCGTGTGTGGCCTTTGATCCCTTCACGTTTGATTACCCCCAAGACGTGGCGGTTGGGTGTGCGTTAGCGCCGTTAGTGGCTATTGGTTTTTTGGCACCGTTGTGGGTGGTGCGCGGCTGGTTTCGATGGCGGATACTTTGCCCGGAGCCCATGTTGGCTGAAACGCGCCATGAGGGATTCAGAATTCGCGATATGTTTATCGGTACGACGGCCGTGGCCATCGCCTTCGGGGCGGCAGAGGTAGCAAGTAGGGCAGTCGATTCAGAGATCCTGGTGATTGGGACCTTAATCATGGCAACGGTGGCCGCGGTCCTTAGTCTGCTTGTGGTGTTGCCGCTGCTGGCAGCCACCTTGCGTGCCCGGCGAGTGTGGTTGGTTTTGCCGGTGACGATGGGGCTGCAATTTGCCGTTTTTCTGGGGACGATTGCCATCCTGCATGCGGTTTTTGAGGGGGGGCCGGGTTCATCGCGGGCGATGTGGGCGGTGGGTCCTGTGTTCGCGGTTTTGTCTGTTTGTTTAAGTGTGGCCATGTTGGTGGTACGCGGGTGTGGATATCGCCTGGCGTGGGGACCAAGCCGTGTAGGGACTAAGCCGTGTAGGGACTAAGCCGTAAGCGGACGGTGGTTTCCGGTTCGCCGGTCACTTAACAAGTAGCAGAGGACCAAGTAACAGAGGGCCAAGAAAAAGAGGGCCAAGAAAAAGAGGCGCAATACAGAAGCGGATCAAGGTAGAATCAAGGTAAAAGCGGCTCAATGGCAAGAGGGGCCCGAAAAAAGTTTTTGGCTGCTGGTACCGGCACCTCTCAGACTAGCTACTGGGAGGCCGCCTGAATCCGCTCGGCCACTGCCGAGCCAACTTCCGAGGTGGTTGCGGTGCCGCCCAAATCGGGTGTGCGCGGTCCAGGGTTGGCCAGCAAGTTGGCCACGGCAGATTCGATAGCCGCCGCGGCCGCATCGAGTTGGAGATGGTCGAGCATCAACCCTGCCGAGAGAATTGCCGCCAGCGGGTTGGCGATACCTTGCCCGGTGATGTCGGGCGCCGAGCCATGGACTGGTTCGAACATACTGGGAGACCGCCGGGTGGGATCGATATTGGCGCTGGAGGCCAGTCCCATGCTACCAACGACAATCGCTGCCAGGTCAGTCAAAATATCGCCGAACAAGTTGCTGGCCACAACAACGTCGAACGTTTCGGGGCGGCGGACAAACTCCATCACCGCACGGTCGATCAGCAGCGAGTCGGTTTCGACCTGCGGGAACTGGCTGGCGACTTCTGCGAAGATTTCGTCCCACAGCACCATTCCATAGCCTTGGGCATTGCTTTTGGTGGCCGAGGTGACATGTTTTTTGGGGCGCGTTTGTGCTTTTTCGAAAGCGGCCCGGATAATGCGTTCGCAGCCGCGCCGGGTGAACACGGCCGTTTGGATGGCGATGTCGTCGGTTTGGTTCTGGTAGACCCGGCCGCCAACGTTGGCATACTCCCCTTCGGTATTCTCGCGATAGATGAGCATATCGATCGAGTCGGGCTCTTTGTCGCGCAGGGGACTTTCGATTCCCGGGTAGAGGCGCGACGGTCGGAGGCAAACAAACTGATCAAACCGCCGGCGAATCGGCAGCAGCAGACCGTTGAGCGTGATGTGGTCCTGTACGTCGGGGTGTCCCACGGCACCCAGCAGGATGGCATCGTGCCGGGCCAACTGGTCAAGGTAATCGTCGCTGGCCATCTGGCCATGCTCAAGGTAGTAGTCGCTCCCCCACGGGTAGTGGGTCCACTGGAACGAGGCGCCGGACAATTCTGCGGCTGCTTCGACTGCGCGGACGGCCTCGCCGGTCACTTCCGGGCCGATGCCGTCTCCTTCGATAACTGCGATGTGAAACGATGTCATGGTGGGCGAGTGTTTGTTACTGGGGTGCTGGGGAAATGATACCAGGGAAATGATGCTGGATTACGGTGCTGTTGTGGTTGCTGTCGGGACCATTCGGAGCGGGGGCCAAATCACCGAAAAAATGCTTGGGCGACTTTTAGGGCGGCCAATCGGAAATGCCAAACTCAAACGCAAGCTGATATTTTGGGAAAAGCCAAGCAGTTGTGCCGCAGGCGCGACTTTGCCCGTGTTGACTTCTCACGGGGGGAGTATAGGCTCCGGAAAAGGGGGTGTAAATTGCCTGTTGCCGATCTGTCGTTGCCGCCTGTTGGTCCGTAAACCATGGT
>JAKVCB010000075.1 GCA_022448345.1 Pirellulales bacterium | reverse complement strand
TTTGATTTCCAGCCAATCGTTTACCGCGGACCCTACGAATATGCTTCACCGGAAGTTGAAACCGATTATTACCCCCAGACACAGCCGCCGCCGGAAAAACAAGGAGACGACTGACCGGGAGCCCTATTGCCGTAGAAATTTCCATCCTGTTGAGGAGACGTTGCCGGCGCGGGCACCCACTGCATGTCCAAAGTAGTTTTTGATGCAAGACGACTCGGTTCACAACGCGGTTTCTCCTTGGCCTCATCGCTGGGCTCTGGTGCTGGCGTGCGCGACGTTCCCGCTCGTTTGGGTGGGTGGTCTGGTGACTACGACCGATGCCGGAATGGCGGTGCCAGACTGGCCTTCGACCTACGGGTACAATCTCTTTCTGTACCCCTGGAAGACCTGGTTGTTTGGCCCCTGGGACCTGTTCGTCGAGCATGGACACCGCCTTCTGGCGGCGACCGTAGGCTTGCTCACAATCTTTTTGCTGGCTGCGTTGTGGCGATGTGACCAGCGCCGCTGGGTCCGCCAACTCGGGGGCGTTGCGTTGTTTTTGGTGATTGCCCAAGGTGTGCTGGGCGGTATGCGAGTCTTGCTGGACGAGCGACTGTTGGCCATGTTCCACGGGTGTGTGGGCCCGTTGTTTTTTGCCCTGACTGTCTCGCTGGTAGTGGTGACTTCCCAAGGGTGGCGGGGTACCGGGGTGTCCGCGTGCGAAAACCTAAAAACCCGATCGCAAAAATTCGACTCTCGATTGCTGCACCAACTCGGTACGGTACGGTCTCTGGTCGTGTTGACTTGCCTGCTGGTATTTGTCCAACTCGGATTGGGCGCCCTCCTGCGACATATGCCGGTCGGGGCCAAGCCGTCGACGTTTGCGACGGTTGCCCAGTTTCATGTGGGGCTGGCGCTCCTCTTGGGCTTTGACGTGGGGGTGCTGTTGTGGCTTGCGGTAGCCTGCCTGCGGCGGGTCCCCTTGCTGCGCAATCTTGCTTTGGTACTCGGGCTGCTTACGGCTATCCAGTTGGGACTGGGCGTTGGGACGTGGGCCGTTAAATACTCCATTGCCCGGTGGGTCGGCGATATTCCATGGTTGGCCAGTTACACGATCAAAGCTGGGAGCTGGCTTCAGACCCATGTTGTCACTGCGCATGTGGCCGTAGGATCCTTAATGCTGGCCACCTCGGTCGCACTGGCGCTTTACGCGCTACGGTGGGTTCCGATCACCGAGAGAAAAAAAGTTCCTAAAGCGGTTGGCGCCCTGGGGGTGGCTTTATGACGCGCGTGAGCACCTCAACCATCAAGGGCCGTCCCCTCGCAATCTCGAATCATCACAGCAGGCTGGGAGTTCGGCTGAGAGACTACCTTGAGTTGATCAAGCCACGGATTGTGGCTCTGGAACTCGTGACGGTGGCTGCTGCCGCCTATGTCGCCAGCCCCCGCGACTTGAATGGGTGGCTGCTTGTTCATGCACTCGTGGGAGCGGGACTGGTAGCAGCCAGCGCCGGAGCCATTAACCAGTGGCTTGAACGTGAAGCTGATAGTCGCATGCAACGTACGGCGAACCGACCACTTCCCCAGGGGCGCCTGTCAAAAGGTGAGGTCTTGTTGTTTGGAGCGGTGACGCTGTGCGTGGGGGCCTTGCAATTGGCGCTGCTGGTCAATCCCGTGGCAGCCGGTTTTGGACTCGCCACGTGGCTTGTTTACGTGGTTATTTACACACCCCTGAAGAGCCGCTCGCCGGTGAACACGGCCGTGGGTGCGGTCTCAGGCGCTTTGCCCGTGTTGTTAGGTTGGACCGCCACCGGTACTCCCATCGATTCGCGTGCGTTGGCCATGGCTGGCGTACTGTTTTTGTGGCAATTCCCCCACTTTATGGCGATCGCCTGGCTGCACCGGGATGACTATGCTCGGGCGCGATATCGCATGCTCACTGTGGTGGATCCCACCGGGCTTCGTGCCGGGGCCCAGGCTGTTGTTGCCGCGCTGCTGCTCATTCCTGTAAGTCTCGTGCCCGCGCTCGACCTGGTCAGCGCGAGCCCAGCGGTCTACGGAATTTGGGCCATCATTCTGGGAACTGCCCAGTTGATAGCTGCGATTTGTTTCATGACCAGTCGAAACGATGTTTCGGCGCGTCGGCTGCTGCGGTCGACTTTGCTGTACTTGCCTTGTTGGATGTTACTTTTGGTCATGATGGCTTTGTGAAAAATGCCGCTCCTATCCTAGTGAGAAACGTAGTTCCATAAATTTTCGACCGATTCCCAGGACCTCACCCACACCCCCGAAACCCATACCTCAAGATCATGTCTGATTCTCACGGCTCGAAATTTGAATATCATCCTGGCTTGCCCCTCGGGCTTGGCAAGACATTTGTGTGGTTGTTTCTTTCGACCGAGATTATGTTTTTTGCGGGCCTGATTGGCACCTACATTGTATTGCGGTTCGGTTCGATTGCCTGGCCTTCCCCTCACGATGTCCACCTGGCAGAGCATTGGGGGGCAATCAATACGGCGGTGTTAATCGCCTCAAGTTTGACCGTTGTCCTCTCCTTGGAAGCAGCAAAAAGAAACCGTACCGCCGAAGCAAAAGGGTGGATGTTGATCACCTTTATATGTGGTTGTGTCTTTATGGGGGTCAAGGGTTACGAATACAGTGCCAAGTTTGAACATGGACTTTATCCCCAATATCCCCATGGTCGAATCTACGAAAAGGCCGACCTGCTCTATTCGGCAGCGGTGCGAAAGCGATTAAACAAACTGAAAGTCGATCTTGGGAAGAGTCTTGCCAGCCATAGCGAGACGCAGGAAGAAATCAACAAATCCAAAGAGGGCAGTGAGAAGAAAACGGATTTGACGAAAAAACAGCAGCAGCAGTTAGCCAAACTGAAAGTTGCCATCGGAGAAGATGAATCGCGTCTTGCGGTCGTCGACGAGATTCAAAAAAAATACCTTGACCCGGCGGAGTTGATGGTGCGGGACCATCCTGGAGATCCCCAGGGAAGAATCCTGCTAACCCAGCTTGCACATGCAATCTATCCGCCTGCGGATCTGCATGCTCAACCCCGGATGCCTGAAGCGCAGGAGCAATTGGAAAAAGATCCCGCGTACGAGCCAGGCCCCCTGCCGGGCAATGTGCAGGTGGTCCCTCAGAAAAGTCCTTTCCGGTTGGTTTCCCACGACGACGCAGCCGGCGATGACCATCATGCGTCTGTGCACGAGGGATCCGAAGCAGCGGCGCACGCCGGTCATGCCCACGGACTTAATGATGAACACCCATGGCTTAAGTTGCCGATGGTCATTCCGGGTGGCAACATGTGGGCCAGTACCTACTTCCTGTTGACCGGTTTCCATGCCATTCATGTCATTGTCGGCCTGATCGCATTTTTTATCTTGATGCTTTATGTGCTCGACAAGAAGCGGGCAGGTGTTATTGAGAACGTGGGGCTCTATTGGCACTTTGTCGATATTGTCTGGATTTTCTTGTTTCCAATGTTGTATTTGTTTTAAAAGATTTACCGGGAGTAACACGATGTCCGAACATGAGGCGTCACACGAACAAGGGGCGTCGCACGAACACGATGACGTGCATAACAACTACCGGCTGTTTTTAACGGTCTCGGTGCTGCTGGTAATCGCAACGGCTGCATCGTACTGGACCTTCACCGATTTATGGCCGTTTGGTGAAAGCAAGGAGATCAAGCGGTTGTGGATGATGGCCGTCTCCTGTTTTAAAGCTTCGCTGGTAATCATCTTTTTCATGCATCTCAAGTGGGAAGCCAACTGGAAATGGATTCTCACAGTGCCTGCCAGCTTTATGTGTGTCCTGTTGACGCTGGCCCTGGTTCCTGATGTAGGCATGCGAGTCTTTAACGGATTTAGTGGGTACTCCCGCGAGCGGTTGATGCATTCAGCCGAGTTGCCGCATGACAAAGCCGGGCAACACCATGCAGATGTCAAGCATGCAGATGCCAAGCATGCAAAAGATGGTAAAGACGATCAGTCACAAGAAGTTCACTAACGGCTTCTATCCTGAATTTAGCGTGGTAAAACCGTCTGTCGAACTGGGGAACGCCTGGTATCCAGATTGCCACTTGGCCAGATGAACGGGTTTGCCTGCTGGCAGTTCATGGACCGAGGCCCTTGAACCAGGTCCTGAGAGGTCCACTTGGACCTGTACCACCGGGGACCTGTAGGAATTGCATGTCGACCGCGAATGCCGTATCGATTGACAACCTTTCCCACCGTTACGGTGACCGGGTAGCGGTCCGCAACCTCTCGCTCAGCATTGCGGTCGGTGAAATCTTTGCCTTGCTGGGGCCTAACGGCAGCGGGAAGACAACCTTGTTTCGCGTTCTCTCCACGCTCCTGCCGGCGCAGGAGGGAGAGGTATTGGTGTTTGGGCACGATCTGGGCACTGCTCCTGGAAAAGCCCAGGCACAAATGGGAGTTGTGTTTCAAGCTCCCGGGATCGATCGAAAATTGACCGTTCGCGAAAATTTGCGCCACCACGGACGCCTCTACGGTCTTGGCGGTACTGCCTTGAGGACGCGGTGTGATGAGATGCTCAGTCGCCTGGGCCTGGCCGAGCGGGCGCGCGACTACGTCGAGACCCTCTCGGGTGGTTTGCGCAGGCGGGTGGAACTTGCCCAGGCAATGCTTCACCGGCCCCAAATGCTCCTGATGGACGAACCCTCCACTGGTCTTGACCCAGGGGCGCGGAGCGACGTGTGGCAATATCTTCAGCAGGTTCGGCAGGAAGATGGGGTGACGGTTGTGCTAACGACCCATCTGTTGGACGAGGCGGAAAGGGCTGACCGTATTGGGATCATGCATCACGGCGAACTGGTGGCCCTTGATGCACCTGCGGCCTTGCAAGGGTCAGTAGGAGGAGACGCAATTACCATCAAGACCACTGCGCCCGAGCAACTTTGCTCGGCCATTTCCCAGCAATTCGATTGCGATGTTTCAGTGGTTGATGGCACGGTCAGGCTCGAACAACCCCAGGGTCACGAATGGGTCCCTCGGCTTGTGGAGTCGTTTGGTCAACAGATCGATACGATCACCATCGGTAAGCCTACACTCGAAGATGTCTTTATTGACCGCACAGGGCATCGATTTTGGAAAGATGATGTCGACAGCAATTAACCCAAATTCTTCGGTAGCAACAGTTGCCGCCTGGCCGGTCGTATTTTCGCTGGCCAGTCGGGAGTTGGTCCGCTTCTTTCGGGAGTCCAAGCGTGTCTTCGGCGCGCTCGGCCAGCCCATTATTTTCTGGCTGTTGTTCAGCGAAGGATTCGCCCCCAGTGGGCTGGAGTACACGCATTTTTTCCCAGGTGTGCTGGTGATGATTTTGTTGTTCACGGCCATTTTTTCCACGATTTCTATCATCGAAGATCGTCGCGAAGGTTTCCTGCAAGGGGTGTTGGTGGCTCCTGTCCCGCGGTGGGCCATGGTGCTGGGTAAAATTCTCGGGGGAACCGCCATCGCGATGCTTCAGGGGCTTGTGTTTCTGTTATTAGGCTGGCTTTTCGTAACCGATGTGAGTCCTTCGTGGTCTCACCTGCTATTGGCCATCGTCTTCATGTCCGTCGTGGCACTCGCCTTGACCTCCCTGGGGTTTATCCTGGCCTGGCGCATGAATTCCGTACAAGGGTACCACGCAGTCATGAGTTGCTTGTTATTTCCGATGTGGCTCCTCTCGGGGGCATTTTTCCCCTCAGGCAAGGGGGACTGGCTTTCCTGGGTAGTTGCCTTCAACCCATTGACCTACGGTGTCACAGGATTGCGCTGTTATTTAACCGAGCCTGTAGCGGTGGCACCGACGCTCACTTTCTCCTGGGTGATGATGCTCCTTTTTGCATTGTTGACCACGGGCTTCGCATGCCAAATCGCTCGGACCCGTACCACCGGAGACTTGTTGTGAACTCCTCAGAAACAGAACCCTCAACCGGGTCGCCGGCTGACCAGGTCACCGATACTCGTACCTGGGTTCCCTTCATCCTCCTTGGAATCATCCTGTTGGTTGGCCTGTACGGAGCGTTCAAGTGGTGGCAGGTCCAGAATGCTCAAGCCCAACGACAACAAGCCATTTCAGAAAATATCGAATATCCTCCCATTACTGAGTTTGAACTGACCGAACGCAGTGGTGAACCATTTCGGTCACTCGATATGAAGGGCAGGGTCTGGGTTGTCACTTATTTCTTTACCACCTGTCCGGGCAATTGCATCCGGCTCAATCAGAATATCAAGCTCTTGCACAATCTACCGGCGTTGAACGACGTGGTCTGGGTGAGTGTCACTTGTGATCCGGATACCGATACCCTCGAGGCACTTCAGGATTATGCGGACCGCTGGGAGGCCGACCCTGAACGCTGGTTGTTTTGTCGTGGTGAACTTGATTACATCAAGCAGATTGGCTTGGGAATGAAATTGCCAATTTTTAGGCGCGGGCACAAAGATTATGCCGTGGTGTTCGGTAAAGAAGGAAAAATTCGTGGGATGTTCGATGCCACGCGTAAAAGTGAGGTCGAGCGGTTAAAGAAGTTATTGATGAAATGTCTCGCCGAAGATGCGGCCAGTACGGAAGACGACCAAACGGGTGGCGACGGCCTTGAAGCCGATAGTCCGACTGCCGATAGCCCCGATGCGGATAGTTCGGCTGGCGTGGCTATTAACCAGGATAATTCAGGAGGGCCCTGACCATGTTTGCGGTTCTCTTTGCCAGTCATGCCCTGGTGCATGTCAACGCGACCCTCAACGCAATTAGCGCCATTTTGTTGGTGGTTGGACTGGTGCTCATTAAGAAGCGGCGCGAGCAGGACCACAAGACGGTGATGCTGCTTGCCTTTGGTGTCTCGATTGCATTTTTGGCTTGCTATCTTTGGTACCACTTTCAGGTGGGCAGTGTCCGGTTTACCCACCCAGGCCCCATACGGGTGATTTATCTGTTGATACTCGCTTCGCACGTGATCCTGGCCATGACGGTCCCTTTTCTGGCAGTCGCGACCATTTATCTCGGTTTTCGAGCAACCGGTTGTTGCCAGGCGGGTTCGAAAGAGGGGGCCTCGGAAGCACCGCCGGAGGCCCGATTTCGGGCCAAACATCGTAGACTGGCCCGTTGGACGTTTCCGATTTGGCTGTATGTATCGGTAACGGGTGTGGTGGTCTACTTGATGCTCTACCATCTCTGGCCAGCGGTCCCACTGTAACCTATACTTCCATAAGGCCTGTGGGTGTTGGTCGTCAGACTTGGCTGGTCGACCGCCCCGGCAGGATGTGTCTCCAAACCGCTGAACGGGTCGACGCTGTGACTGAAAAACAATACCACGTCAAACGGCAGGTTCGGTTGAAAGACTGGCTGCTTACGATTGGAATTCTGTGCCTGGCCATTGGCGCTCTTGCCCTGCTTGCCAATGTTGCTTCGGCTTGTCCGACCTGCAAGGCAGGCCTGGAACATGGTGATTTGGCGCAGCAAAAATACGCCTCCGGCTTCTACTACAGCATCCTTTTCATGATGTCGATGCCGTTTGTAATTTTGGGTACTTTTGGAAGCTTTGCCTACTATTCCTTGCGCAAAGCACAGACCAGCGATTCTCAACCCGACGCTTAATCATCGCAGCGTCAGCCAGGATCGATCATCGCAGCGTCAGCCAGGCTCGTCTCTTGTGGCGACAGGTTCTTTCTCTCCTTGCTCAATGCCTTCAAGGGTGCTAACGTAGCTTCCATGGCATCCCTAGCACGCCTCTTGCAACTGGCCGGGCTCACACTGCCCCCCTTGGCGATTATTGCCGAGCTTAATCACTCGATTTCGCTTGGGCAGATGCTTGGTTTTCTTGTCGTGTCGATTTGCCTCTTTTCGCTGGGGCACCTCCTGCAGCGATATGCCGGTGGCCGTTGAGATCCTGCGGCAGTTTGGTGTGAATTTCTTGCCCTCAACTTTGCCCCGATTCACAGCACCCCTATAATGACACTATTCGTGGAGAGGGATCGATTGAGGACGAAATCCTCTGGCGCCAGACTGGGACGGAAGGGAGCATACCGCACAATGTGGTTGAATTGTCGTTGGCTTTCCTGTCCGGCTTTCGGTCTGCAGACCGTCACCCTTTTCTGGATTGCGGTGTGGGCTTGCTGTCTCCCACCAGCGCCTGCCCAGCTTATCTTTCGAGGTGGCCTTGGACCTCGATTTCTCGTCAATCCTGGAGCTCCGACCATTGAACTTACCGAGGCGCAAATCGATACGGTTGCGACCGACATTCAAACCCGATTGGAGTATATTTCTGCGCTGGTACAAGAGCAGCAGTGGGATGAGCTGCTCGATACTTTGTCGCAACTGCTGGAATCGCAAAACAAAGGTGTCGTGGAAGTTGCCCCTGGCCGCTTCCTGAACTTGCGCGAATTTTGCCACCTGCAAATGGCCCAATTACCATCGGCGGCTTTGGCTCTTTATCGCAGTCGGATCGACACGATTGCCGAAGCGTGGTTTCGGCAGGGACTCAAATCGCGGGATCAGACTTTGCTGAGCCGGGTTGTTGACGAGATGTTTTGTAGCTCATGGGGCGACGACGCACTGTTGGCACTTGGTGAACTGGCTTTGGAGAGGGCAGACTATCACGCTGCCCGGTTCTACTGGCAGAGAATTACCCCTTCGCTTTGCTCGCCAGGAGGCCATTCCGCTTGGATTGCACTGGGAGGCCTGGATCTGCAGCAGCATCACCTTGAAATCAAACGCATTTGGAACCAGCGGCGATCCTCGCGGGACTGGCTGGCTTACCCCGATACCGATCTTTCCCCGGCCGAAGTTCAGGCAAGATTGGCACTCGTTTCGGTACGCGAAGGAAATTTGCAGCGTGCCAGGTGGGAAGCACAGTTCTTGCGCCTTGAACATCCTCAGGCCACGGGCCAGCTTGGTGGTAAACATCAGTTGCTGGTGGATGCCCTCGACCGCATGCTTGAGGGGGCGGCCGTGTGGCCTGATCCCGTCCGATCCAACGGCTGGCATACCTTTGCGGGTAACTTCGCCCGGCAGGGTACGGCGGCCGGTGGGTCGTTTGCCGGGTTTCCTGTCTGGGATGAGCCTGTCAGGTACGTGGCCTCCTCCGGCCAGGTTCATCACACGACAACCGACGGGCGGCGTCACCCGGATCGCCCACTCCGCTGCCATCCTCTGGTTGTGGACGACCTGGTCTTGTACAACACTTTGCGAAAGATTCGGGCTGTCAACCTGGCGACAGGTCGACCGGCCATTACGCCGGACGGGGTTTTGTATGAACAGGAGGATCCGCCCACTGCCCCGACAGTTGTTCGTCCAAATGCCACAAGGGTTGTTGCGGGTGTGAGTCGGTACACGATGACCGAGTACGATGGTCGCGTCTACGCCCGCATTGGCGATGCCGTTACCAGTCAGACGATCGATCGTCGGGATCCCGACACGGGTCCCGCCAGGCATGCCTTGATTGGGATTGACCGTCATCGCGAAGGCTTGCTGGTCTTTAAGGTTACGCCCAAGGACAATTCATGGTCTTTCGAAGGGGCACCCGTTTGCAACGCTCAAAACGTGTTTATCGCGATGCGGCAAAGCGACGTGAAACCTCAAGCCTACGTTGCCTGTTTTGATGCCCAGAGCGGGCAGCGCCGTTGGAGAACCCAAATCTGTAGTGCTGATACGTTTGCCAGTGGGCGGGGGGCAGAAATTACCCATGGTTTGCTTACACTCGTTGGAAACACGATATTTTTTAACACCAACCTGGGAGTGGTTGCGGCTCTGGCGGCCGACGACGGTCAGATTCGCTGGTTGCGGCGCTACGATCGTTCCAAAAAGTTACCCTCCGATCGGCTTGCCAGGAAATTCCAACGTGAACTGTCGCCATGTGTTTATGATTCCGGAATCGTTGTAGTTGCTCCAGCCGACAGTAAACTCATTTTTGCGATTGACGCGATCACGGGAAAACCAGCGTGGGTTACCAACAAGCCAGCCGATGTCACCGATTTGTTGGGGATTGTCGAGGGAACCGTGGTTGCCACGGGCGATCGTGTCTGGTCTCTTGATTTGCAAACGGGCCACGTGAATTTCGTTTGGCCAGAAAGTAGGATGGCTGGTATTCGAGGTTTGGGCCGGGGAGTCCTCGCAGGCCGCGAAATCCTCTGGCCAACCCGGGATGAAATTTACTGCCTTGATGCACAAACAGGAGCGCAGACACGAGCCCCAATCGACTTGTCACATGTTGCTCCCGAGGGAGCGAACCTGGTGGCAGCCGAAGGGGTTCTGTTGCTTGCTGGCCCCGAGGGGCTTCATGCGCTGGGCCCGCGGTATCAGGAACCAAACCAACCGGTAGAAGGCAAAGCAGAAACCGAGAGTGCGCCACTCTCGGGGCCAATCGAGGAGTCATCGGGGGAGGATTTTGCGGTCCTCCCGAAATTTAATCTGCCAGAGAAGTTCAAGCCTGCTTTACCCTACCACCACCGGTTGACGGTAAACCAACCCAAATTGGGGCCCTTTGACCTCGGAGGGCCAGAGGCCCATGTAGACCGTTGAGTGAGACTTGCCACGAGCATTTGCCGGTTGGAACCCAGAAGGCTGCTTTTTGATGGCGCCCTAGAGCCCGCCTGGCCTCGGCAGACGGTGGTAGAGGCTCACCGCAAGAAACGAAACCTGTTAACGTTCCTCGAGAACACCGCCAGCGATTCCAAGAAAGGTCACGATGCTCGAAAACCAGGATATTCAGTCGGTAGAAAGACTTAGCGAGGCCTATCGCCAAATGACTGCCGAAATCGGCAAGCGGATTGTCGGTCAGGAACAGGTGATTGAGCAGTTGCTGATTTGCCTGTTTGCCCGTGGGCACAGCTTGTTGGTGGGAGTACCAGGACTGGCCAAGACCCTGCTCGTGCGAACTGTGGCAGATGCACTATCACTCGATTTTAATCGCATCCAGTTTACGCCCGACTTGATGCCCGCTGACATTACGGGTACTGAAGTGATCCAGGAAGACCGCTCCTCCGGGGCCCGTGAATTTCGGTTTTTACCAGGGCCCGTTTTTGCCAACATCGTACTGGCGGACGAAATCAATCGAACCCCTCCCAAAACTCAAGCTGCCTTGCTCGAAGCCATGCAAGAACAGCAGGTTACCATTGGTGGCCAGCGGCACGAGCTGCCACAGCCCTTTTTCGTCCTGGCCACACAGAACCCTATCGAGCAAGAAGGAACGTATTCGCTGCCCGAGGCCCAACTCGACAGGTTTATGTTTATGATCCTGGTTGATTACCCGGGAGAAGATGAGGAATTGGAAATCGTCAAGCGAACGACGGCCGATATCGTCCCCAGCATTACGTCGACACTTTCTGCCGCACAAATTCTGGAGCTGTCTCATATTGTCAAACGGGTTCCAGTCGCTGACCATCTGGCCAAGTATGCGATTCAGTTCGCCCGCCGGACGCGATCGGAAAACTCCGATGCGCCAGATGTGGTTCGCCAGTATGTTCACTGGGGAGCAGGTCCGCGGGCGAGTCAGTACATGATCCTGGCAGCCAAGGCACGGGCAGTTCTCCATGGACGGTACTATGTGAGCAGTGACGACATTCGAGCCGTAGCCACACCCGTTCTGCGACACCGGATAGTGACCAACTTTAACGCCGAGGCCGAGGGGGTGTCGGCGGATGATATTGTCCACCAACTGGCTGCCACGATTCCTGTTGCCGGCGATGACGAGATTGCGGTGGGATAACCAGCTTCACCCACACAATTTGGGTTGGTCGTGCACGCGACCAAGGGCTCTGAAAACCAACATGCCAATTGGTGCCAAAAATGGAACTTGCGTTTCTGCCGCATCGAGACGCGTGGCCGTAGGGTCGCCATTTTGAACTGACTGTTTCAAACCATACTCCTAAATGATGACTGTTGCTTCCAGTACCGATCCAGGTTTTCTCGATCCCCAGGTGCTTGCCAGAATCCAGGGGCTGGAACTCCGCGCGCGGCGGGTTGTCGAGGGCTATGTTGCTGGATTGCATCGCAGTCCCTTCCATGGTTTTTCAGTCGAGTTTGCCGAGCATCGCGAATATACCCCCGGCGACGATCTTCGTTACGTTGACTGGAAAGTGTTTGGAAAAACCGACAAGGTTTACCTCAAGCAGTATGAAGAAGAAACCAACCTCATCAGTTACCCGTTGTTGGACGTCAGCGAGAGTATGCGATATCGCAGCCCCGAGGCACCGATGTCAAAGCTCGAGTATGGACAATGTATCGCCGCGTCACTTGCTTATTTGGTGTTGCAACAGCGAGATAGTGTGGGCCTGGTCACCTTTGACGATGCAGTCCGAAAATTTATTCGACCGAGCAGCAATCCAAGCCAGCTTAAAAAATTATTGCAAGCGATCCAGGATGTCGTGCCAGCAAAAAAAACACGGACCGGACCGATCTTTCATGACCTGGCTGACCGTCTCACGCGGCGTGGAATCGTGATCGTCATCAGTGACCTGTTTGACAATGTGGACCAAATGCTTGCGGGCTTGAAGCATTTTCGTCACTGCCGCCATGATGTGATCGTACTCCAGGTTCTTGACCGGGCCGAAGTTGAATTTCCGTTTCAGCAAACGACCATGTTCAAGGGTTTTGAAGAACTGGGCGATGTGCTTACCGAACCGCAAAATCTCCGCAAGGCGTATCAAGTGGAAGTCGAGGCGTTCCTTACACGTGTTCGCAGCGGTTGTCAAAATCAGCAAGCCGATTATCTGCAGGTGTATACCGACCAGCCGCTCGACCTGGTGCTGTCGGGATTTTTGGCCACGCGTCGTAAGCGAACCGGATGAGTGAAGTTGCGGTGATCTTGTTGACCGACCCACTTTTGGCATTTGGCTTCACCAACCTGGCGATGCTTGGTTGGCTGGCCGCCGCTGCAGCACCACTTTTGATTCACCTCTGGAGCCGACGCCGATTTCGGGAAGTATCCTGGGCAGCGGTCGAGTTTTTGCGGGCAGCGGTGCGAAAAAATTCCCGCCGTATGCGGCTGCAGAATTGGCTTTTGATTGCCCTGCGCACGCTGTTAATCGTATTGGTGGTCCTTGCCCTGGCGGAGCCTTACCGCCAAAAGTTCGGGCAGGCGGACACCCCGGTGCATCGTGTGCTTGTGATTGATGGATCGTTTTCGATGGATTTTCGCGGCGATGAGCAATCCCTTTTCGAGCGAGCGCAAAAGAGGGCCAGCGAACTTGTCCAAGATGCCAGCGTGGGCGACACCTTCACGCTGATTGTGATGGGACAGCCGCCTGAGTTGGTATACCCGAGACCAAGTCCCGACAAAACTGCAGTCGTGCGTGAAATTTCTGCGCTGAAGGTGTCTCATCAGGGAGCCGACCTTTCTGCCACGTTGCAGATGATTCACAAAATCCTCGATGTTAAAAGCGGTGCGGAATTGGGAGTGGACCAACAGGTCGTCTACTTTTTTAGCGATTTGGGAAGGGCCAGTTGGGAGTTGCCAGAAATTACTGGTCTGCCAGCGACAGCCTCCCCCGATCAAGGAGAGTTGTCTTCTGCCAGACAGCAAGTGGCAAAACTTGCCACCATCGCCAGTTTGGTCGTTGTGGACGTTGGTCAGGAGGATATGCCCAATCGTGCGGTCGTCCGTGTGGGAAGCCGTACACCCTATGCAACACCGAGGGACAGCGCCTCGATTTTTGGCGTGGTGGCCAATTATGGCCCTACTGCCGAAACTGCTTTGCCTGTGCAGCTCCGGGTGGAGGATGTGGTTGTGGATGAAAAAACGGTCGATATCGCTCCCCGCGGTGAAGTCTCGGTTGATTTCACCCATCGATTTCAGACGCCAGGCAATCATCAAGTGTCGCTGCAAATCGCGGCCGATCGGCTCACTATCGACAACCGGCGTTCTCTCATACTCCCGGTGAAAGAAGAGTTGCAGGTGCTGTGTGTTGCCGGGCGCGTGGGTGCCGCCTCTTATCTGGTACACGCTTTAAACCCAGCGTCATCGGAGTCTGCAGCGGATTCTCTCTACCATCCGGTTGTTGTTTCTGAGGGAGAACTTGTCGACATAGATTTTCACCAGTTCGATTGCGTTGTCCTTTGCAATGTGGCTCAGTTTACCAAGGCTGAAAGTCTTCGGCTGGTTGAATATTTACGGAAAGGAGGTGGCGTGATTGCCTTTCTTGGCGATCAGGTTCGAGCCGACCAGTACAACCAGATGCTGGCTGAAGACAGCGTGACCGGAAATTTACTTCCCGCTCGCCTGGGGGATCTGACAAGCCGTCCCAGTTATGGTCTCGATCCACAAGACTACCAGCACCCGATCGTCGAGGTCTTCCAGGGGCAACAGCGCTCTGGCTTGTTGACAACCCCCGTTGCCTGCTACTACCAGCTTGAAATTTCTGAGGACCACAAGCATGTGCAAACAGCCGTTGCTTTGGAGAATGGAGATCCTTTTGTCGTTACCGCGCCAGTCGGGCGAGGGCGCTCGGTGCTGGTTGCAACGTCGTGCGATCTTGACTCGGTAGATCCGGCCACCGGACAACCGTGGACCACCATGCCAGCCTGGCCAAGCTTCCTGCCTCTCGTACGCGAGATGCTCCTTTATGCCACCGGTCCAGCCGATGCACTCGGGGCCCGACGTGTTGGAGAACCGATTGGGGCGTCGGCTCCAAACGGGACGTTTGGACAGGAGGTTCGCATTGAACGTCCTGATAAACACGTCGATACCGTTTCCTTAGCCGATTTACCCGGGGGGCTTGTTTGGTCTTACGATCAAACCGAGCTGAGCGATGTTTACACGGTGACGGTTCGTGACCACGTGCAGAAATTTGCCTTAAATATTAATCCTGCCGAGTCGGACCTCACGCGAATGAGCCAGGAGGAACTTCCGTCAGAACTGCGCCTCCAAAAAGAGGGGCAGGCTGAAAATGCCTCGGCGGATCACCCGTCGGTGCAACAGACTGGTTTCGAACATGCACTCCTCTACGCGGCCATCCTGTTGGCCCTGCTGGATGTTGGCCTCGCCTGGTTGTTTCGGAAGGGGGTCGCATGACACGCCGTTTACCAGACTGGTTTGCTGCATGGTGGAGCGGTCCTTACATCAACACGAATGAGACGGTTACGGCTGAGCTTCAGTGGACCTGGCCGTGGCCACCCTGGGCAACTTTGTTGTTGCTTGTGGTATTGGTGGGGTGTGTCACATTTTTCTACGCCCGAGAAAAGAGTAGCGCCAGTCGCAGCCTGCGGGTCGGGTTGGCGGTGTTGCGACTTGCTGTGATTGGCCTGCTGCTGTTGATGTTGACTCAAGTTGTCATCGTGCTGAAACGAACGGCTCCTCCGGGGATTGCAGTCCTTGTAGATCGATCGGCAAGTATGCAGATTTCCGATACGTACCCGCCGGGATTGAACCAGAAACTGAGGGATCTGGGAATTGACGAGCCGACAAGAATCAATCTTGCCAAGCAAATTGTCACTGGGGACCAGGGAGAGCTGTTGCGAAAACTGGACAAAAAGTACGACCTGCACCTCTACCAGGTTGCCAGTGGTGTGGAGCGAATCGATGGAGAGTTGCCTCAGCAGGTTGCATCCACAGAGAGGCTCACAACGGGAAGCGACACGGCCCAATCAACGCGACTCGGGGATGCAGTGGTTCACGCGATGGGTGATTATCCCAACGGGCCACCAGCGGCCTTGATCCTGTTGACCGATGGTGTCAACACGGCAGGAAAATCGTTGGGCTACGCTGCCCAGATTGCTCGTCGCCGGGGAGTCCCTTTGTATGCGGTTGGCCTGGGGAGCGATCAACCACCACGCGATTTCGAATTGACAGGTCTCCTTGTCGAGGATGTCGTGTTTGTCGACGACTGGATAAGTTTTCGGGCCACGGTGCAGGCCCATGGAATCGCAAATGAAGAGGTTCGGGTTGTTTTGCGGCATTCAGGTCAAACTGAGGTACTCGCAGAACAGCAGGTTCGTATGGGATCTTCCGGGGAAGCAGTACTGGTGCAACTGACGCACCGGCCTACCAGTCCGGGTGAATTCCAGTACGTGCTTGAGATTGAGCCTCAAGACGATGAAATCAATCTGGAGAATAATCGGCAACAACACACGATTACCGTACGCGATGAAAAAATCCGTGTACTGTTTGTGCAGGGTTATCCAAGCTACGAATTTCGTTACCTCAAGGCGCTCCTCTCCCGCGATCCGAGCATCGAGTTGTCGACCTACCTGCAACAAGCGGATGCCGATTATGTGGCCCAGGATCGCGTGGCCCTGCCGGCATTTCCCGTAGGACGTGACGCACTGTTTGAGTATGACGTCGTGCTGTTTGGAGATACCGATCCTCAACTCCTGCCAGGTTCTGTCTGGCCCAACCTCCAGGCACTCGTTGAAGAAAAGGGTGGGGGAATTGCATTTTTGGCAGGACCCCGGTTTATGCCGTGGGGATACAGCGGCATTTCTGCCGTTTCGCTGCTGCTGCCTGTTGACATCCGTTCAGCCCGGTATGGCGACGATCCACGTGACTCCGCCGCAGGATTTTCGCCCCAGCTCACTCCGCTTGGCCTGCGCAGCTCGGCAATGCAACTGGGAGAGTCGTTTGAGGCGACTGGCGAAATGTGGCGCAACTTACCTCCGATCTATTGGTTAGCCGAGGTGGGACGACTCAAGCCGGCTGCCCAGGTGCTCGCCGAACACCCCACTCGCCGCGGGGCCAATGGCCAGAATCTTCCGGCCATTTGCTTTCAATACTTTGGTAACGGACGAGTGCTGTTTCATGCGACTGACGCAACCTGGCGGTGGCGATTCCGTACTGGCGACCTGTTTTTCGCTCGCTACTGGGTGCAAACGATTCGTTTTCTTGCCCGGTCCAAACTTGAGAGTGCCGGCGATGTTGAACTTGCAGTCGACCGGCAAGAATACACGCGAAACCAGCCGGTGGAAATTCAACTTCGCCTTGGTGATCGCCAGGCGGCGCCGCTTCAGAATAGCGCAACGGTGCTGCTAGAGACACCAGGACTTTCCAGGCAGCGGGTGACCCTTGCGCAAAATCAGGCGACTCGCAATATCTACTCAGGAGTGTTGACCGGGCTTGCACCTGGAACCTACCGACTGATGCTCGTTGAGCCCACTTTACCGGAAGGGACTCCGACTGCCCAATTTGTGGTCAAAAGGCCTCCGGGTGAATTTGCCCAATCCGAGATGGATCGAGCCACCTTGACCAGCGCAGTCAGCACAACCCATGGAGAGTTCTTTACGTTTGAAATGGCCCATACGTTGCTTGATGCATTGCCAGCGGGGCGACGGATTGCCACTGAAAATTTGCCACCGGTGCCCCTTTGGAACCACCCTGCCGTTGTGGTCTTGCTGCTGACGCTGCTCATTGCCGAATGGATTGTAAGACGGAGAGTAGGGATGTTGTAGTGAAGGGATGTTGTAGTGAAGTGGTCCTACTCGCGATAATGATTCATGTCCCTTCGGCCGGAGAGGTGCAGCTGGCTGATGGCAGGTCAGCGGGAACCATGTCCTGTTAAGTGCGTTATTTTTTTGCCGCGGTTGTTGTCTGTTTGAACCTGGAACTATGCTTGCCATGCCCCATCCGATTGCCAAAAACGTCGACACGATTCGTCGCCGGCTGGTGCGGCATCGTGCTGCGACCGGCATATGCTGGATAGCCGCAGCTATCCTGGCGACAGCTTGCATGTTGGGGTTGGCGGACTACCTGTTTCGCTATTTCGATCCAGGTTTGCGACTGATGGCAACCACGATCTTGGTCGGCATCGCAATTTGGTCGGCCTGGCGGGTGCTGGTTCCGTTCTGGCGACGTCCCATTTCCACCCTGGCAGTTTCACAACGTATCGAGTCTGCCTTTCCTCAACTGAACGATCGGCTTTCGAGTTCGCTTGATTTTCTTCAGCAGGCTGAGCACGATCCGACAGCCGGTTCAGCGGTGCTCCGGCGAGCCGTTGTGACCGAGACCTCAACCGTGGTTGAAGAACTGCCGCTGACTCGGATCGTCGATGGGCGCCCCCTTTTTCGTGCTGCCGGAGCAGTCTTGCTTGTCTTGGTGGTTGTCCTGGGGGCCATGCTGGTCGATGCTTCCAGTGTGGGGACTGCATTTCGTCGTCTTGTTTTACCGTTGGGGTCAACCGAATGGCCTCGAGTTCATCAGCTCAAATTTCAAGATCCTCCCTTGCGGCTGG
>JAKVCB010000074.1 GCA_022448345.1 Pirellulales bacterium | reverse complement strand
CCTGGCTACCCGCTACACGAGTTCGTGGTCTCCCCCCTTCATGCCAAGATCGCCCCCTCGCTGAACCAGCCCCATCCTAACCTGGTTCGTAGTGCGATAGAACCAAACGTGTTTCTACGGGTGATTGCCGACTCGACCGTTACGCCGGCCCAGCTCAACGTCGAGTTTGTTCAGCTCGAAGGACATGAGATGTGGGAAGTTAAGCTTGACGAGACAATGCTACAGAAGCAGTGATCGGTGGCAAATGCTGAGAATTCGCTTTCCCTATCAGCGAACAACCTCAACGAACAACCTCCACCGCGCTAACCGCACTTTTGCCCGTATACAGATCGCGAACTTCCACCCTCCAGGTGCCAGGCTGCTCGTTGATTGCAACAGGGAGCCTGACTGTCGCTCCCTGTGCAGAGGAAATGACTGTCTGATCAAACCAGGTGGCTGGTTCTCCAGTGGGTGTTGTCGCGCGCACCGTCAGGGCATGCTGCCCTGTAGAACCTGGCACCTCTACCTGCAGGTCTAGCGTCTCGCCCTGACCCACCGTGGCAGCGACCGGATCGAGCGAGGGCGAATGGAGTGGACGTTCGGTCAACACCAGAAAGGTTGGCCGCCAGGGGCGAATCTCAAGAGGCACACTCCTGGTCTGGCCATGCGCTTGGCCTGTATTGATTTGGGTAACATACTTGGGGGCAGGCAACTCGAGTCGCACTGACTGGGGAAGATCCCGCTCTCGTGCGCGGCGGATGTTTCCTTCGCGAGGCCGCCATTGATGTCGCCCGTCGTCAAGTGGTCCATAAAGGGCAACAACTTCCATCCCATCTCCCGTCTCCCAGCGCACCGCCTCCACATCGCGCAAGCGGGTGCCATCTGGATTGGCAAGCCGCAGCGGCTGGTGTACGCCTGCCTGATCGAAGATCGCCTGCAGCATCTGGGCGTCGGCTTCGGGTGTCTCTGGTAAGGAAAGGTTAGGAAACGACGCCATCGCAAAGTTCAAGAGAATCGCGCGACCTTGACCAAACTGATTGACAATCATCAGCGGTGTCACACCTGCCTGGCCAAGCGGTTTGCCTGAGGTCACTTTGATCGCCTGGTTCACATGCAGCCCAGGGAGCTTCACATCGACGACCTTCGTGCCCACCTGCCCACTTATGGTACCGTCTGCCTCGACCGCCTCGACATTGCCCGTGTGACGAACGCCAAAGAGTTCATCAAGCGCACCTCCATCCAGGGCCTTACAATGATCGTCGTAAAGCGCCGGACGCACGTCAGCAATGACGGTGCCACCATTGCGAACAAACCTGCGAATCACCTCGGCCTCGCGCGGCCCGAGTGCTTCGCATTGCGACAGAATGAGCACTTTGCACTGGTCTTCCTGGAACTCGCCACGCCGCAACATACGATCGGTGGCATACTCAAACTGTAGACCAAGGGCGCGGATGGCCCGATGCCACAGCATGTGATTTTTACCTCGCGGCTTGAGGCCCCAATCAACAAGATGGTCAGGCCCCCGCTTATCGAGCTCGGTCTCGCAGTTGGTAACCCAGCCAGAATAGGTTCCATAGCTTGGCCCTGGCTCAATGTGGCTGGCAGCCTGGCTCGACGCGTAGGAGTGAAGCATAACGATGCCATCATGCTCGGGACGCGACTCAACGTTCAACAATCGGCCCAGGCCGTCAAAGACAACTTGTGACGAGCGAACCAGTTCTTCACTTCCCTCGGACAAGCCAAAATTGGGGGCCAGAAAGTTATCGACCCTCCACCAGGCAATACAATTGCCACCCCGCAAAAAACTCATCCAGAAATCGCTCAGCGCATAATAGGGATTCGTACTGCTATAACCGACAAAATGGCCAAGCAGGTAGTCGTCCGGCGCAATCGACCGGATCACCTCCGCTGCGGGGATCGAGTAGGGAACCCACCAGGTCGAATTACGTACGATCGCATCCAGGTCGTCGTCAAGCCAACCGGTGCCTTCGACCCCCCAGCGCGCCTGCGGATCGATTTCCTGGGCTGCCCGGCCAAAACGACCGACGTAGTTTGCAAAGTTCCAGGCCTGAAAGGCCCGTCGGTCAAACCAGCGTGGGTAGTTTCCGTCGGCGAATGCCTGCTGCTCGGTGTTTTCACTCTGCTCGGTGGGGCCTGCCTGGCCAAAATTCTCGAACGCCGTATTCCAGGACGCATTGAGCTGGCCAATTGTTTGGTACTGTTGTTTCAAGTACTGAACGTAGGCGGCCTGACACGCCGGGTGCAGGCAAGAGCCGATCGTTTCATGTTCATCCCCCATGCTGTAAGCAAGCACGCCGTGACTGCGAAAGTCGCGTTCTGTATCCATCCACCTGCGCAAATTAGTGGTGACCGTGGGTTCGTCGTTCCAGCACCCCCCTTCGCCACTTCCGACAAGCACACCCTGCTCATCGAGCTGGATAACATTTCGTCGGCCTCGATGTTCCGGTTTAGCAACCTGCCACATTTGGTGCTGCAACCCGCTCTTGCAATAGGGAGTGTACGTCATGCCAGCGCGGGTCATGCTCGCCCAGGGAACTTCCGATGTCTCCAGTCGACTGGTAACGCCACTGCGGGCCAGCAATTGCTCGGCGACGTCCAAATACTGCGGAGCGTACAAGCGGCCCCACATCACAAAGTTAAAATCACGCTGGTTACGTTTGACGTTGGTATAATTTTCATAGGCGTAGGTGAGTGGCTCTTCTCCCTCGACAAGCACCGCCTCAACGGCCAGGTAGCCAGGCATAGAAGCACGGGTGGGCAGCGAAAATCGCACCTCCTTCTCCGGTGCCTGGTAGTCGCGACTCGCCAGGGCGCGGCCATGGCGATCAATCAGTTGCATCCGCAGCACGCGATTGTCACGGTACGGGGTATCGACTGCGATGGTGCCCTCGACAGGTTCGCCTGCCTCACCCCACGTGCGATCCAGTTCGGGCGAGTAAAGCCGTTCTGGGCATTTCACATCGAAAGTCTCCACGCCCCAGTCTTCAACTCCCCCATCGGTGCGGGCAATGACCTCGACAACATAATCACCCGATGGCAGCACAGGCAGCCCGTAGCGAATACGCCCGGCCGACATGTTTTCTCCAGGCGCAGGCTGGAGTGGAAACGTACCCCCCTGTCGGCTCCCGGAACGAATCATACTCCGCAGCCGCACCTCGAGATCCAACCCGGCGCCGATTGGTTTGCCCTGCCAACTCACCTCGACGTCGTGATCGGCAAGCTCTGCCCGTGGGATATTTGGTTTGTCGACTCGAACGGCAAGTTTTAGTTGCCGCTCGCGTGCTGATGCCCAAAGCAGGGCCCGACCATAAGCCTCAAAGTGCAGGTCGCGCCGCAACTGTGGGCCAAAGATTCGGCAACTGGCCAGGTCAACCGCTGGATTACGGAAAGGCAAGTCGCAGCCCACAATCCGCCCCTGCTCGAGGCGAAACCAATCGGCAGGCAAGCTGGCAGCCCATGGTGGCAGAGAGTCGATCGCTTCAACGTCAAGCTTGAGTTGATCGTTCATCGCGGAAAAGATTTCGCGATCCGGCAGCAACAGCCCTGCCCCCTGCCGGACGTGGTCCAACACGATTTGCAGGGAACGGGCCGGTATGTGGGCGGCAACGTCACTTTCGTTGATGACGTAGCAATCGTAGGGCGTCTCCAACAGCCGCGCAAGTCGCGCTTCGCCCGGCTCACCGCCAAACACGCCTGACTCGCCTGGAAATGCCACTGCGTAGGCATCGCCTTGGGAAGGCATGACCAACACCACGTCGGCATCCAGATCAAACCGGGCTGCCATCTCGACCGCATCCCGTGAGGCGGCGACGTTGACATTGCTGTGCAACTTCATGAGAAACAGCACCCGCAGGGGGCCACTGGCCAACGGCCTGCCATACCTGGTATGCGGCCCATGAGTCTCAATTTCTATTGAGTTTTTCGCCTCAATTTCTGCGAGAGTTGCACCTGAAGCAAACAGTCCTCCGGCGACGCAAAGGGTAAGCGTCAAAAAAAGACTACAAATTTGGCGCGCGACCGGTTGTATCATCATGGCCTCAGCGGTGTTTCAAAAAATAGGCCACTTTCGGATAGTACATCTTTTCGGTTTGCACATAGTGGCCGCCGTAGCTCTCACTCAACACGGTCAGTTCGGCCGCTCGGGCAACCGTGACAAACCGCTCACCAGCCGTCCGCAGATCGTCAGAAATCGGAACCGACATATCCATGATCGAAACTTCTTTCCATATCCCGGCCTTAAAATTCGATTTAAAAACTCGCAGCACCAGAGTGTGCTTGCCCGGTGTGACATGCTTACCCAGGGGAATGTAGAACCCATGCTGCCACATTGATGTTGGTGGCAGATTCTGCTGACCAATTTTCTCACCATCACAAAACACATCGACCGTCCCGTCGATCGCACCAAACCAGAGTGCCAGCGGACCAGCCTCGATATCCGGAGGCAATTCAAACTCAATCCCATACCAGGCCGCGCCCCGATGTTCTTCTCCCTGATCGGTCCAATGATCATCAATCCGCATGGTCTGCCAATCATCCAGCGACGTGGCCTTTTGCCAGCCGTCTGCAAGTCCTTGATCTTCCGCATCAATCTTGAAAGACCACTCCACTGGAAAGGAATAAATTTTTCCAACCTGCTCGAACGCACGGTCCAACTTGATTTTCCAAATTGACAACCGACAGGTCGCGACCCGCTGCTGGATCTCGGGCGACTGGGCTTTCGATTCTGCCTCGGCCAATATTGCATCTGCCCGGCTAAGAAACGCGTCGTCGTAAATTGCGGTCGGGTTGGTACTGGTGTTCAGCAACCGGTCTTTCTTGGCATATTCGTCGTTGACCAGGTCGATATATCGGAGCACGTCGCCGGCCGCATCCTTGTAGTAGAGCCTGCAGAATTCCTCAATGGTTTCACGACCGTCGAGTTCCGGTCGCCACAAGATCCGCGAAATCAGATAGAACCTCAGGGCCTGCATCTCCGTGCCACGGCTTTGGACCGTTTGGCCAAAGATGCCAGTGATCCCGCACTGGTTCATCAATCGAATGTTGTGTGCCAGATACTTCAGGTTAGGGCGGGGATCGAGATAGCTGGTGGAACTGTAACTTCCCAGGTGGAGCCAGTTGTAGATACCACCGGCGCCAACGGACTCCCGCGCCTGGTGAAATTCAGCAAGGGTCTGGCGGTTGTCCGAGTGGGAGGAGTCATCCAAGGCATACCGCATATCAGGTGTCTTCACCATTTGGATAATCACGTTGGAAACAGGCCTGGTCCGAGGGATACTCGTGCCATAAATCATGGTTTCGACACCCACGGCAGGATATTCGTTGGCCAACTGCGTGGCGATGCTGTTCACAAACCGCATGATCGTGCCACCTTCGGCCACTCCCTCCTCCTGGTTGACTGCGCGACATGTTGCGCACTGGCAAAAGTGGGGGCTGTCGTTCACGGTGACCGAGACAATGTATTTGTTGAAAGGATTTTCTTTGACCTCTGGGCCGAGCCACCCCCGGAGCGTTTCCAGTGCGATGCCGACAACTTCGGGATTGGTCACACAAAGCTGGGCAAACAGACCGTCATAATGGCTGCATCGCTTACCGTCGATTTCCGCGTAGTATTCCGGGTGCTCCTCAAAATATTTTTCGACCGGGACCAGGGCTTTAAAAGTGTGCGTATTGGGGCCAATGACCTTCACTCCCCCAAGCTTGCCATTTAAGACCCCAAAGCCTGCCCCGTTGAGCCGATTGCGAAGCATCGAATCGCCGCCCAGCGGCTCCCAAAGGGTCCGCCGTTCGATAGGAGGCGCGTACGTCCGCGAGTCGAGGTCAAGCTTAAGTGTTGGCTTTTGGGGAACATGGTTTACCTCATCCGCCAGGAACCGGACGCCCAGTTCCACGTCAAGCAGGTCGTAAACGCCATAAAGCGTGCCGCGCGGAATATTTCCCATCACGTACAGCTTTGCCCCCTCACGAATGATGGAAAACCCTTCCCAGTTATCGGTGATGAGCTCCGAAGGAATGTCTTGGCGCCTTTTTCGCGTGGTCTCCCCCAGCACAATTTCCAAATCTTTTGCCGGCGCACTGTCCGGGGAGATCGGAAACTGGGCGCCGGTGATCTGGCCTAAAAACAGTGCCAATTCCTGGGCCGCAAGCTCCTCGCCGTAGTGCGCATCGGCGCCGATCACAATCTGATAGTTTGTTTTGCCGTCTTCTGCCAGCACAAGTGGACTGGAATGCTCCGCCCTGCACAAGGCGGGCACCAGGTTAGCGCCCGTTATTGCCAGTAAAAAAATTAGCAGCGAGAACTTTTTTAATAGCCTCATCATTAAGCTCACTTGAGGTTTAAGGATTCACGATGGTTGGCTGTGGCAACTCCCAGTCAACAATCTCAAACGTTGTCGGCCCACCGTGAAAGCGACCCCACGCGGTTCTCATGGTTCCGTCGGGCAACTGAATGTCGTGCTGCCAGGTACCAAACAACTCGGAATGGATTCCCAGGATAACAGGATGCTCCAGGTCCCACGTCTTGCCACCGTCGTGACTGAAAACCGCTTTGACCCCATAGGGAAACTCGCTCCGACAGCGATAGGTACAGAGGATGCGACCGTCGGCGAGCAGCAGAAACTTGGCCTGCACATCGGCAAAGTCGAGCACGAACCTCTCGCCCGACCAGCTTAACCCGCCGTCGTGCGACTCGATGACCGCCATTTTCTGGTTGATCTCTGCGTTGTGATGCCCCAACCCCATCGGGGGAATTTCTCCTGTCACGCCATGAACGTGATCTCCGTTGACTCTTGCCGCTGCCAGGATGTGCGTATCTGAAAGTGCAAGAAAGGTTGCCTCCGTAAAGAGTGGCCGGGGTCGCTTCCAGGCGCCGGACACCTCTTTTCTTTCTGGCCACGTCACTCCGCCATCAAACGAGCGAATGCGCCATGCCTTGGTGTTTTCGGCCCCCTCGTCTTCGTGGTAATTCCCGCTTGAGTTGAACATGACCACACTACCATCGGAAAACTGGACCAGGTTGCGGGGATAACTCAAGGAGCGCTGGCCGTAATCGATTTTGCTCCAGGTTTTCCCCGCATCGCCGCTGCGATAGAGAGGCGAATAACGGCCACCTTCACCAAGAAGCTGCGTTTTCAAGAGGATGGTCTGATTATCGTCCAGGCAAAGGATCGACTGCTCTTTGCCAAGCAGCATGTCACCTGAGGAATCGACCTTGCTCCACGCGGTAGCATCATCCGCACCTCGGTAGATGCGGCTAAAGCGAGGCTTGGCTTCCACGTACGACGCAACCACCATTTTGCCATTGGGAAACCTTCCCATCGCGCCTTTGTAGTGATTCGGCAAGTCGACCCGCCTGGCGCGCGACTTTTTCCAGTAGGAAACGCGCTGAAGATTCCCCGTAAACCCGGTGCCTGCCTTGTAGTACTGCTCCCACAGGTAAGGGTCGGTGAGCAGCGGCCCCTCGTTGGGCACCACCGGTGGCTGCCTGTCGCCGGGCAACCGCCAGCGGACAAGATGAACCACCGAGTCGTGCTTGGGATTGTTGGGCGACGACTGGCGATACGCACGAATCGAGTGGGCAGTCAGAAGACTCCCATCCTCCAATTCAAAAGATACGGGGTCGCCAAAAAATTCCGGATACGATCCTCCCAGGTAGATTGGGTTGTCGGTATCGTAAGTCTCCCCCTGATCGCTGCTAATCACGGCAAAGATGCCCTGCGGCATCGTGTGCCGCGCATACGTACACAACCACCTTCCGTCCTTGAGCACCGCCAGGTGCGGATCTCTTTCGCCCGCTTCGAGAAACTCGGCCGGTTGCTTGTCTGAAAAATCCTGAACATCGACCGTCTGGGTAGGGCTGGGGCCCGTTACCGGCTCATCGTCATCCGGTGTCCACGTCAGGCCGTTGTCCGTGGAAATCCACTTCGACACGCGGTCCTCCTGGTCATAACAGAGCGCGTGAAATGCACCGCCTGGCTTCCTGTCGATTGTCTCGAGACGCAATCCACGACTCCCGATCTGCGACCTTGCAGCAGGGCTCCGCGTTTCCAGGTAAATCGGCAGTGGATTCTCAACCGAAACGGTGGCAATCTCCTCTGCCTGCAGGGCACTCGCCAGGACAAACAGCGGCACGATTATTTTCATAGCAAGCCACGATTTCATAGCAAGCCATGATTTCATAGCAAACCATGAGCAGCCCGAATTCAACCCGTCGCCTACAAAAAACACGTTCCCATCGATCGGCGCGATGTTATCGGAGAACCGCTGAGTGAACATCGCTTTTACCGGCGAATTCATACTATTTGTACTACCTGTGTAGTTCACAGTGGGCGGCAGGGCCTGCCATGTGGTCAAGGGCCTGCCATGTGGTCAGCTGCCAAACCTTTCCTGGAAATCGAGGTCCCAGCGAAACTCGTTCCTGTCGTCCCGCTTGAATTCTTCGCTAGGATTGGCAGGATCGGTGCCAGGAGTGAGAGTGCGAAACTGAACGACACCTGCCTCATCGTCAATTTCAATAATCCGAAACCAATTTTCGCCAAGATTCACCCGGTCCTCGTAGTTGGCCATGACTTCCAGCACCGGTAGGCCTGCTTTGTTTTGAGAGATCTTGCGGGCGTGTCCAATCACGTGGCCACCCAGGACAAGAAACACGTGCGGGTTCGGCTCGACCAGTCGTTCAAAAAGGGCTTCGCCAACTACCCCCCGTTCGGCTGTCTCGTCCATGTAGTAATGCGTGGAAATAATTGTCGGCTTGTCCGTCTCTCCAACGAGTTTCTTGGCCCAGCTCCAGTCTGCCTCGTTTGGATTCCACGACATGTTCAAATGCAGATATTCACGATCACCGGCCCGAAAGACCTGGTAGTGGCAATCGCCACTGGGCGAGTCGCCCCCATACCACGCTCTTCCCGAAAAGCGACCTTTGCCGTAATACTCATGAAACCGCGTGGGAGTCCCTTCAGGCCGCCCCTGGGTTTCGATATCGTGATTGCCCTGACAAACGCTGTAAGGAAGTTGAGGAACCTGGTTATCGAGTATGTCAAAGGCCCTGTCCGCCCGCTCCCACTGGGTAAGATTACGATCAGGCCCATGCGTTTCGTCCTGCACAATGTCACCGACGTGCGTCAGAAACGCGATGTTTCGCTTCTGGGCGTTGTCCGCTGTCCACTGGGTCAAAGCCAGAAAGCCCTGGTTGAGCTGCTGTTCCTCAGTGTAGTCCTCCGTGTCACCAATCATAACGATGGTGAATTGTTCAGCCTGGACGGGAACGATCCCGGCAAGCAGAACGACCGGCGCAACCATGCGAATGAATTTGAAAAACATAACTCAACTTTCCTAGTTAATGTTCGTGATAGTGTTGTTTGCACAAAATAATCGCAGCGGCAGCTTCCAGCTGCCGCTGCGATGAAAACCGAACCTGGAAGCCCTCTTCCTGAAATGGCTTCTGATTTTCAGGCGTTTAAAATAACGTAAAACAAGTTTTCAAAAGCTTCCAGCCAACTTACCGCGAGCGGCGTCGCAGTGCCAGTAGGCCACTCAGGCAGACCAGTACCAGCGACGAGGGCTCAGGAATAATATGCTTGGCCACCAGGTGAGCACTCACGGCTGCCCGGTCGGAGGCGGACAACTCAGTATCGTAAGCAACGATTTCCGAGATGACGGCTGCTGGGCCGAGATTATCCGCTCCCCACTGATGAACAGCTGAACGCTCCGCTCCAATTACACTACCGCCCGTGAAGCTGAAGCTCTGGACAGTTCCGCCGATGTCCACCCCATCTTCAAGCCAAGTGCCGGGATTACCAGCAGCATTTTTTTGCCAGCTATGCACGTGTGTATCAGTGCTACTGAAACCACGGGGCGAATAATTTACTCCATCCATGAAGAGAACTCCGGATCGATGGCCAAATTTCTGACTGGCTGCCGAGTTGCCCATCATCATCTGCTGCTGACCAAATTCTTTGTACTGAACCACAAAAAATATCGACGCGGCATCACCCATCGCAGAATCCAGGTCCAAGTGGTCGTTGTCCTGGTCAAAATCGACTCCAGCGGTACCCATCGGCGTCGCACTAGCGCGATACACTGGCTGGTAGTCAGCATTACCTTGGGAGGCATTGGGCCCTGCAGCAGCCGTCCAAGTGGAAACCGCATCTCCATCACTCAACCCCGAGATATCACCGGCGTCGATGTGAAAAACCAAGTTGGAGCCGCTAACCGCTGGCAGCGCACCCGCTTGGGCAGACGGCGCGGTCATGGCGAAAAGTGCCAGGGCTACAATCATCGACATTGCAAAAATAGATAAACGTGTCATTAAACTCTCTCCCTTTCGTACTAAGTGTCGTAACAGTGATAGTTGAAAAAAACGTTCTTGGATAACTTTACATAAATTCATAGGTCTCCCATAGGTACCTCCCCTACCCTTTTAGGTAAGCAATTTCGTAACCATGATTTTTGAGATGCAATTTGCATATTCACCAAACTCAAACGATACTTCCACGATTCGCAGCAAGCAGGCATGCCAGGGAAAGCCCGGTAATCAGCGTCGATGGTTCAGGTACGACCGTTTGAACCACCCCAATACTGCCATCCCTGTAAAGCCGCGAGGTATCCCAGCTGTGCCCCACTGCAAGTGCTGGCAGCAGCACTTGCGCAAAGCCCCCAGACTGGGCATTAAAATCGAGCATGTCAAAACGATCTCCCAGGCCTGGCTCAAAACTGTCCAAGAGGACCACCTCAAGCTTGCCATCGAGTGTTGCCTCGCCAGTGACCGACAACAGGTCGTACTCATGTCCGGCAACCGTACCGGCAATTTCCAAATGTAATGTTCCCTGTGCGTGCTGAGTGAAATCGCCTTCGACAACCATCTCCCCGGGGCTGTTGCCAGGTGAAAGGATTGCACTGTTGCTGAAGCTTCCAGAAACTGTGCCGCTACCGGTACAAGTTCCTTGTTGGCAATCAAACTCGCCACCATCGGCATCGACGATGTGGTTGATCTGGAGCGTGCCAAGCCCCGTTTTGATGAGTGTATTGCCGTCGAGGCCGAGTCGGTTGTTGATTTCCAACCGGGCGCCAGAGGCGACGGCCAGTTCGGTGTTGTCCTGCAGGTTGACCTTAACCTGGAACTGGTGATCGCCTTCGGTCACGGTGACCACCGGCAATCCACCACTGCTGTCGCTGGCCAGGTTAACGCTGCCCGCTCCTGCCACGATATAACTTACCGTGTGATCAAACGTAATTGCATTGACCGTCACAGGCGTGTCCGCGACGACCGTTGTGGGGACTGATGTCACGTTGCCAAAGATTGCCGTATGGTCCGCCGTGTCGGGAACTGCGGGCGTCCATTTGCTCTGATCGGTCCAGAGGCCCATGCCGTTGGCATTCCAGGTCCGGTCATCCGTTAACTCGAGAAAAAGTGATTCGAGCACGACGTTGTTAGCGTTCACATGGAGCTGGAAATTGCTGGCATTCACTCCACCGAGGGAAATTCCGCTATCGACCACGGCGTCTGCGGCCAGGACGAGAAATTGCTTTCCCGCCTCGGGACGAAAACCTGGGGCCAGATTAATTTCCAGCGATCCGGCCAAATCCGCCTCGCCATCGACTGCCACAAAATCATTGTTGCCGAACAGGCCAAACAAGTCGGTCTGGAGCACCGCAGAGTTGCCAAGCACGAAGTTACCACCCACGTCCATCCGTCCGACACTGTCGCCCGGTGCAACCACGCCTGCGGTCGCGTTGAGGTTACCGTTGATGTCACCCGCACCGGCAAGGGTTCCCCCGTTTAGCTGCAGAGAACCTGCGGCGACTGCAGGGCCTCCGCTCACCACCAACGTACCGGCACCCGTCTTGGTAACGTCGCGCCCATTCAGATCAAGTGGCCCGGAAAGGCTTAAGGACGCCATGCCATTAACATCGAAGGTGGTATTCACCACCGCCACAACTGGAATGTTCAATACATGGTCGCCGCGAACAACATTCACACGGGCATCCTGGCCCTGCCCGTGAAGACGGAGCGTTGCGCTGCCGCTCGCAGCGCGAATTTCGTGCGGCGCTGCAGAATCGAGCGTGAGTTCGGCAACGGTGGTTGACTGGTTGACATTGATTTGGGCCGACGGGCTGGCTGAACCGGCGAAGCTGACCGAGGCACCGCTGTCATTCGGTATGGTTCCGGTGGACCAATTCCCACCCGCGTGCCAATTGCCGCTACCGGCAGCGATCCACTGATATGCATTCAGTTCCGACACCCCAAAGGTCACCGTATGGGTGTTGTTCACCGCAAGGCCTAAAGCGGTGCTGGTCGAACCGCCAGGCCACAGGATGTCCAGGTCGACCGTGCCGGTGATCGCACCGAGGCCAAAATGGAGTGTCGGATCATTCTGATTACCCTCGCCTGTGCCAATTTCGACCTGACGCACAAACGTGTCGCCACCCGAGGCAATGCGCACCTGTGCACCTGCGGCATCTCGGCTCACCGTCACGCCGTCGCCCACCAATTTGACCTTCAGCCAACTGTTGGAGTTACCAAGCGTGTTGTTGTAGAGGTTACTGCCCGCGACGAGGTCAAGATCGCCGTCGTTGTCATAGTCGGCAAACGCCGCCTGATAAGTGTGCTTCAGACCGGTGAGATTCTCAGGACCCGTGACGTCGGTAAAATTCCAGTTCCCATCGTTGCGATAGAGAATGGCCGACTCGGCAGCAGAGGCGCCTGTGGAATTGATGGTTGTCATGAACAGATCAAGGTCACCATCGTTGTCGTAATCTCCCAGCACCGGCGAAGCGTAGGTTTCTGCGTAGGGCAGCCCCAGTGTGCCTAAATCGTCGAAGTCATAATTCTGGGCTGCTCCATTATTTTTAAAGAAGCGCGATTCCGCTTGCCGCTGTGGTCCGGACCAGCCAGCCGGATGGGCAAAGTTGCCAACAAACAGGTCCAATTCTCCGTCGTTGTCGAAATCTCCCCAGGCCGAGCCAACCGAGTGGGCCCAGTGGCCGTTGGCGGTCCCCCCTGCCACGTCAAAGATGCCTGCCTGCTCGGTGAAGTTGCCGTTACCATCCGCGACTCGCAACTGGTTAGGCTCAAGGCGATAATTGGAAATGTAGATGTCGGTGTTGCCGTCCCGATTGAAGTCAGCAGCAGTCACGCCGCGGCCCGGCCGGGGATTGTTGGGCACAATAAACGTATCGATTTGCTGCGTCCAGGTGCCCGTAAACGACGCGCCCCCATTGTTCGAAAAACGCGCATCGGCGTAGTAGACGCTGGAGGAGGCATTTTCAAAGCCACTGATGTAGAGATCCAAATCGCCGTCGTTGTCGTGGTCGCTCCAGGCAGCACCGCGACTGACGGTTGGCAGGTCTTGATGGCCGGTAAGTCCCGGTACGTTGACCTGCGTAAAACTTGTTCCCCCCTGATTGGCAAACATCGTCTTGGTGTGATAGGAGAAGAAGTCGAGATCACCGTCGTTGTCGTAGTCAGCGAACAAGCCGTCGTCATCGACCGATGCGAGTGGCGTGAAATTAGTACCGGCGTTATTGCGATAGATGACTCCCTTGACCTGCAGGTCAACAAACCCATCGTTGTTCACGTCGCCCCAGCTCGCCTTATTGTCACCCAGTCCCGGCACAACGGTCGATGTGACGTTCAAAAACCCGGCCGACACTGCCTGGCAACAGATCACGCCAATCAGCAGAAAACTGGCCACCGAGGCAATTGGCGCGGCGCCAGACTCAGACCAACGTAATTTTAAAAGGTGTAAAGTCACGAGCGTTTTTCGCTAATGATGAAATGGATATTGCGGTAACCCAAAAGCACCAACGGAACAACAAATTTAACGGCCCTGTCGACGAAGCCGACTTCCAAGTCCGAGCGTCAGCCCAGCGGCAATCAGCAGCAGTGAGGCCGGTTCCGGAACGGCAGCTGAACTACCGCTTGCAGACGAACCGCCAAAACTGCTGACCCACTGAAGGTACTGTGCCACGTCAATCGTGCCACCGATCGGATCGTTAGGCAGCGGGTTATTGGTTCCCAGGTTATCGCGCCACACTGTGAAATCAGCTGCATCGACGGTGCCACTGCCGTTGTAGTCGCCCGTCAGACCACCAAGTCCGGTAGTCAGCAGCAAGCTGGTCCCACTCGGGTCAAGCTCCAGCGAATAGCCATTACCACCGGTCACATTGAGCGCCGGCAACCCGTTGGGGAGCGTAATAGGACTCCCAGCAACGAGCAGGGTTATGTCACCGGTAGGCGCCGCTCCATCAAGCAAGTTCACATTGACCGTGCCATCAAGCGTTACGTCTCCTGCGACAGCCAACGAGCCGGTACTGTTGGGCCGAATATCAAAATTTAAAATACCGCCGCTTTCAAGGTCGCCAGCAACCGAGGTCGCGCTACCGGTGCCCATTGTTGCGCTGTTGGAAAGTGTACCGGTCCCTGTCACCGAATGGTGAACATTGACCACGCCATCAAACGCCACCCCGTCCAGAGCGCGAGCGATCGTTAGATCATTGGCCCCCAGGGCCAGTTCGTTGTTGAAATCGAAGATCGTGCCGTCGCTCACCGTCATGGTGGTGTCATTCTTGATCTCCAGGGCTGCCTGCATCTGGTGTTCGCCCTGCAGGATATTCAAGGTGGGCAATACGCTATCAGGGTTTTGCTCCAGGTTAACGGTCGCAGCGCCAGCTACCACATAGGTGGTCTGTCCCGAGCCCAGCGAGTGATCAAAGGTAATCGCATTGGTGGTTACCGAGGTATCAACCACCACGGTGCGCGCCGCTGAGATGGCATCGCCAAAGGTCGCTGTTGACTCATTGCCGACCGGTGCCGGACCAGCCCACTTGGTGCTATCTGACCAACGGCCAATCCCATCGTCATTCCAAACAGCATCCTGACTGACTCCGCCGTACTTGCCGACAAAATAGGCCTCTACCGCCTGCCGGTCCGTTTCGTCCAGCGGCGCGTCGTAGAGCAGAATCTCAGCGAAGGTCGCGCCCGGGCCAGGATTATCTGCGATAAAACCTCGTTCATCTCCAATCAAATCGATTTGATCGTCGCCTGAATAGCTATACGTCAAGGGCGCCGACCCCATGTCTTCGCCATCGATAAAAAGGCCGCTTCCACTGGTCCAGCCGTGGAGATGAAAACTCGACGTGTCGGAAAACCCTGTGGAACTCCCCTGGGCAGGTTCGTCTTTGACGAACACCACAGGCGCCCCAGTTTGGGCTGGCTGCGTTCTGCGAACACCGAAGACCTTCACGGATGCATCTCCATCACCCAGCCAGATTGACTGCTGTTTGGGGGTTGCATCGAAGTCAACATCGAGCCTGCTGTAGATAAAAATCGACTCCGCATCCACCTCGGTCGCCAATTCCATCACATCATCAATATCGTCAAACCGGACCGCCGAATGTCCACCGGCGGCATCAAGCACAAAGGTTGGCTGCAAAGAGCCTGAGGCCAAGGCCGAATTGAGAGGCCCCTCGTCCGTTTGCCAGGTCGAGACCGACGCGCCGTCTGTAAGCCCAAAGCCGCCCGGACCCAAAGTATTAGCATTCAAATGGAAAGTGAGGTTACCGGTAGTCACACTGGGAAGCTGGGCCTGGGCAGGTAGGCTGGCCCAACAGGCTAACGCCAAAAAAGTTGCCACTGCAACGAGTCGTTGGCACAAGGAAAAATTGTCGTACGTCGTGTTCATTGGTCATATCCCTAAGGCAAAAAAATTGAACTCGTATTAATTCCCAGCAGTCGCTTATGCGGGCTGCAGGTTTCCAACGATTCTCGACTGCAAAAAGTCGTGCGCAGCCTCGATACGGCCCCTTCAGTACCTACCGTTCCGCACCGCCACCGACAGCGGTTCAACGCGCAGACACCACTTCTATAGTAATCTTTCCACAATAATCTTTCCACAATATTCTTTCCATAACCCCCCTTCCTTAATATCAGTTCCTGCTCTCCACACCAACGATTTAGCCTGCACCAATGATTTAATCTGAATATCAAGTAATTTTCTTACCCTACCCTTCCTGCAACACCAGAAACATCCGCGGTGAACCCTGCCTTCCCTTGGACCAAAGCTTCAGTCGAACAGGACTTTTTGTTGACCCGTTCTGGCAAACAAGGCATTTGACCGAACCCGTTTTCGCCGGGAGCCACAGGCGGACCTGGCTGGAAAGTTGCCAACGGCCGCCAGCAGGTTGTCGTACTGAACCGGTTGGGCGCAGCCGCACCGATTGATTATGCTCAACAGTAGATGAAGCAGATCCGCCCACCGAGGTACGGAGCTGTGCGCCATTGCAATTAAGAATCTGGGCGACACCAACCGTAATGGCTGGCATGCCCAATCTAGCTTCATGAAATTTCCTTTTGAGCAGCCCCGCAGGCCCCAGAAAAACAAGCAGAAACCGGTTCGATTCCCGAACAAAAAAGGGTTCACCCTGGTGGAACTGCTGGTGGTGATTGCCATCATCGGTATCCTGATCGCGCTCTTATTGCCTGCCGTGCAGGCAGCCCGTGAATCTGCACGGCGGATGCAATGCACCAATCATCTCAAGCAAATCGGCCTGGCCATCCATAATTTCCACGACGTTCACGGCGGCCTCCCCTCCTCGCGGCAAAGCTGCAAACATGGGACCTGGGCCAATCAGCTGTGGCCTTACCTGGAAGAAATCGGCGCTTCCCAGGCCTGGGACGAGCAACAATATTACTACCAGCCTGAAGAAATACGCACACTGCGGATTGAAAGCTATTTCTGTCCCACCCGTCGCAGCCCGATGGTGAGTACCGAAGGTGACGACGACATCATTCGTGGCCGTCATTTCACAGGCGGAGTCTCCGATTACGCGGTGTGTCTCGGGGACGGCCAATGCAGGAACGGGTGGTGCGTATCAGCCCACAATCAAACGCACTGGGATTTTCCCAAGGATCAGGTTCCTGGTGCCTTCGGCCATGCAGGTCCCTACAACGCACAATTAGCATGCGAAAAGGGCCGCTACCCGCAGCAGTTCCTGTTCAAACGCGACAAGCTGATGTTCGCCCTTAAAGATGTTGTCGACGGCCTGTCGAAAACCTTGTTCGTGGGAGAAAAACACGTGCCTCCCAGGGGCTATGGTATTAATTACCGGACCGAAGAAGGTAAAATAGCCCGCCATGGTGATGGAACGGTTTACAGCGGGTACGACGTGCGGTGCTCCGCCCGCATGGCCGGCCCCTTCTTTCAATTGATTGGGGACCCCGAATTTGATGATTACGTCGAATCCGACAAGGACAATCTCTGGTTTGGCGGCCCGCATCCGGGGGTCTGCAACTTCCTGTTCGGGGACGGAGCGGTACGGCCTGTGGAGGTAAACATCAATACGACGGCGCTGGGGTACCTGGCGACGAGGGAGGATGAAGATCTTGTGCCAGGGGGAGTTCTGTAATCATGCCGCTTGGTAGCGACAGGTCTTTGGGAGCGAAGAGAGACTTGAAGTCGAATCACAAAGGGGGCTTGCGCTCTGCACTGGGCCAGCATGGCGGGCCTCTTTCGGGCATGGAAATCTCAAAGCGGATCGCTGCAAGACTCGCTCTGGCATTGCCCCTGCTGGTAACCGGGTGCGACAACGGCCCACAGACGTATCCTGCCGGGGGCACCGTAAAGTATCGTGACGGAACTCCCCTGGCGGGTGGTCGGCTCGTATTTCAATTGGACGGCGCTGCAATCGCTCCCACTGCAAGAGGGATGATTGGACCTGAGGGGGATTTTCAGCTCAGCACCTTCGGTAAGGCTGACGGCGCCTTGCCAGGTGAGCATCGCGTTATGATCGTTCCACCTGCAGTGCCACAAGCAGAAGGTTGGGAAGAGCAATTTCTCACAAGCGGGAAAGGTCGCCGCCCCCAGCTGTCCACCGGTCCACAGCTGCACCCCCGCTATCGTTCGTTCGAATCGTCTGGGCTCTCATTCACCGTAACCAAAAGCAAAAAAGAGAATCAGTTCCAGATTGTCGTCGAGCAGCAGTGAGCCGAACTTGTGCTTGCAGGTTGGTTCTCCCCCGGCACAGAGTAAGGTCCGATGGTGGGGAAATGGCACAACCGGCGCGAATTGTCTCCCAAACTGGACCATGCCACCACGGGTAAAAACCTGGCCGAGTAAAACATCCACGCCCCGTTTATCGGGTCGCATGGCGATGCGGTTCTCCCTCCTGGAGGTTCAAGT
>JAKVCB010000073.1 GCA_022448345.1 Pirellulales bacterium | reverse complement strand
CGAACGAGTCATCGCCTGGCTGATGATGGTGGCGATAGGACTCAACCACAGCACAGGGCCATCCTCGACGAATGCACGCGAGAGAGCCTGCTTCAGACATTCGTCACGGGGCAACGAATTTGTGTATAATAAATGGATGCTCACACAGTTGGCTAACCATCGCAGTGCGATGCGCCAAGCGGGGTCCAGGCGATGCCACACTGCTGGCCCAGTTTCTGTTGCACTACGGCGACGAGTGAAGTTTGCTTGAGCCTGAAGACGGTCGGCGATAACAAGTATCGAGTGCACCATGCTTTACAAATCTTTTCTAAGGCCAAGTGTTGTGCTCGCTTTGATGCTGGTGGGACTTCTTGGCCAGGGCCCGTGGAGCAAGGCGGCAGTACTGCCCGACTTGATTTTGTTCCAGGATGGCTACCGCTTTCCTTTGCAGGGGACCGATTCTTTTAACGAGGACCTGAGGGATCATTTTACGGTCATTGGCGGAAAAACTACCGATGCCGCATTGGTCCAACAACTGCGGTCCGAAGGAAAACTGTTTTTTTACAACGTGTGGATAGGCGATGGAACTTACACCACGCAACAAATGGTTGATACGTGGAGTGCTCCCTTCAACGATACGAGGGGGGGCGAATTGCCTGGTGGTTTTGATGCGATTGAGATTAATGAAATTCTGCCGTGGCACAATGGGTCTGTTAATTCCAACCGAGTTGTCGCTGCCCTGGGGCAGCTTCGTGATGAGTATACAGACAAAATAATTGCGGCTTTTTCTGCCCAGGAATTTGGATGGAATACGGGACTCTATTCGAACATGTTGAACGCCATCAACGACCACGCAGATTTGTTTTTGTTTGAAGCTTATTTGGATGAATACGCAGCACCGGACAATGTTCTCTGGCACGCGAACATGGCAACTCTCCTCGAGAACCAGGTGCCGGGATTGATCGACAAGACCATTTTTGCGTTGTTATCCTATCAGGGCAATTCTTCTGCCGACTCCACGACGGACATTGGTTTTTGGGGATTTTTGGATGCCCAGATGCATGCCATTCGTAACCACCCGGTTACCTCGCGAATGCCGGGTATAGGGTCTTACTACTACAGCCTGGGGCTCACGACCGACTTCATGGGTCGGGCCATGGACCACTACTACGTTCAGGGTAATACCGATTACTTTGGCGATGGGGACATGACGCAGATGGTGAGTAACCCCCAGTTTGAAAACAGCACCAGTGGCTGGGAGTTGGACGCGGGCGCCGGCGGTTCGGTTGGGATCTTCAACTATGACAGTGAGCCCGTTTCCAACACGCACGGCGTGAGCTGGAATATTCCAGGAGGCAACTGCTGCTCGCACGGCACCTATGGCCTCAAGACCGTCCGTGGCAGCGAGGCCAACGAGGTTTCTTACGCGGCCACCGTTGAAGCAGGCCTGACGTACCACATATCGGCCTATGTTCATGCCGGTACCGGTGGCGATTTTGACGATGCCAAGGTCCAGATCATGACCGATTCCGGAAACCTCATTGCAGAAGGCTTGGGTAGCCAAATGGAGACATTGCACGGCCTGCCTAATCCGTGGAAGGCGATCACCTTTAATTTCGTGGCGAATCCGGGCCAGGAGGACATCCGGATCGTATTCACGGATGATGCGGCCGATCCTGGTGATGTGTTTTATTGGGATTTCGTGGAGATGGAAGACGCCTTTGTGCCCGACGCGCCAGTCGGGCCATTCCTGGAGCAGTATCAGTGGTTGGCGACCGGGGGCGGAAGTTGGCACACTGCTTCGAACTGGTTGCCGAATGCCAATCCCAACAGTAGCGATACCCAGGTGCTATTGACCGGTGCGACCGCTTCTACCGCAGACATCCATGTGGACCAGGCCACGACGGTTGCCATGATCGATATCGATGGCAGCACCGATTATCGTATTGCCGGCCAGGGTACAACAGCCAGGTTGGAACTGCAGCAGAATTTTGAAGGCACCAGCGAAATCAACGTGATGGCCGGTGACCACGTCTTCGACATCCCGGTCACTGTGGGTGAAAATGCGAAAATTGCGATTAGTTCGGGAGCCTCGCTCAGCCTCGACGACACCTTTGTTTTTCACGGCAAAACGATCACCAAGGAGGGGGAGGGCAGGCTCAATATCAACGACAACACGAATTCCGGTTTCGGCACACTCCGTTTAGACGGTGGGATGCTGGGCGGGAGTGGCGCTATCAATGGCGACCTGGTTGCCTCCGAGGGCGTGATTGATCCTGGTGAAGGCGTAGGGACACTCGACATCCACGGCTATCTTATGGTCGATTCCGGTGCGACTCTTCAAATTGATATCGCCGGGCCTTCGTCGCACGACCAGTTGTTCGTGGGGTATGACGCCAACCTGTCAGGTTCACTCGAGATTAATCTGCTTGACGGTTATGAACCCAACAATGGCGATCAGTTTCTTGTCATGTTTGCCAATTCCGTCACCGATTCTGGTTTGACGATTGAAGGCCCCAGTGCCTCCTACTTCCAGCATGCCGCAGTGGGTAACGTTCTGTTGCTGACCGCGGTTGATCCTCTCGTCACGCAGTGGACCGGTGGCGCGAGTGGCGATTGGAACGCGGGCGCCAACTGGTCGACAGCAGCTGTGCCAAATTCCAATCAGGTGAGGGTGAATTTTGCCGGCACTGCAGTTCCCGCGACGAGTGTTCAGCTCAACTCGACGGTCACCGTCCGCGAACTCACCGCAGATGACAGTAGTTCGCTCCAATTGAGTGGCAGCGGCACGATTCAACTCGATAGCCAGTTTAGTCAGGCCGATGTGGTCGTGACTGGTGGTGATCACACGTTAAACGTAGGCGTACACGCCGATGTTAACATGACAGTGGACATTGCCCAGGGAGCAAGTTTGAGTCTTGACGACACGTTTGATTTCCATGGCGTGACGGTTACCAAGCAAGGAGAAGGTAGGCTCCACATCAACAGTAGCACGAATTCTGGCAGCGGCACACTTGAGGTCATCGAAGGGGAGCTTGGAGGTAGCGGTGACATCAATGGAGACCTTGTCGCTTCTGGCGGAATTGTTGCTCCAGGTCAAAGCGTTGGCATGCTCGATGTGCGTGGCGACTTTACATTGGGTGTTGCTGCGACTTTGCAGATCGAACTTGATGGACCTTCGTCGAATGACTTGCTGTTGGTTAACGACGATGCCGATCTTTCTGGCTTGCTGGATGTGGTCCTGGCAGGCGGTTATCAACCGGCCCAGGGCGCACAGTTCCTGGTTATGATTGCCGACAACATTACCGGCAGCGGGTTGACGCTGGCGGGAGCGAACGCAGCCAACTTCCAAGTCGATGCGGTAGGCGGAACCCTCATTCTCACATCACTCTTCACGGGTCTGCCGGGAGACTACAACGAGGACGGTGTGGTTGACGCAGCCGACTACACGGTTTGGGCCGACTCGGTGGGCCAGGCTGGTGCTGGCCTGGCTGCTGACGGCGATGGCAATGGTGTCATTGAGCAGGCCGACTATGATCTCTGGAAGACACACTTCACCAGTACTACGGCCAGTGGTTCAGAGGTAGACCGTGTGCCAGAACCCACCACCCTGCTCTTGGCCCTTTTGGTCCTGTTGTCTGCGCCGCTTCGAGTACTCCGCGGGTGATGGGTGTCACACAAGGCCAAAACCTCGCCCCTGTACCGGAGCCCGGTCACTCTGGTATCGATCATGGGACGTTGATGCCAGAGGTGGTGCCCGGGGGCCGCAAAGGCCGCTTATGGAGACTCCCGTTAGTTTTTTTGCCCGCACTTCTCGGTAAACCGCGAACTCCTTTCCCGCCCTGCTGGACCGGGCAATATCCCCCTTCTAGGTCCATTTATTTTATTAAAAAATCTATCCAATCATTGATTCCCCCCCCCCGACAGATTATACTCGGGGAAATAGGTAGGTGTAGGTTTATGTGTCCTATCGGTACTTGCAGCGGTTGGCCATGCGGTCTCCAGCGGCACCGGTAGGTGTCTCCATCACCGGAAAATCCAGGCGGCGTGCATGTTCACTGCTTAATGTTCACTGCTTAATGTTCACTGCTTAATGTTCACTGCTTAATGTTCACTGCTTAATGTTCACTGCTTAATGCTTGGGAGGGCTGATTTAATGAAACGACTATCAAGTACAGTTATTATTTTGTTCTGCTGTGCAAATCTGCATGCGGCAACTCTTGATGTACACGATGCGCGTACGGACGGGAAAAAAAATAGCCCCGTCAATGGCCAGTGGTCTTACCGTACTGCCGAGTGGAATGGAGGGGGCAACTCTGGTGACATTATGACCTGGTATGACGCTGACCAGTGGGGTTTTGGGGAACACTACGGCATCGGGGAGCCTGGCATGAACCTGCGTCCAATTTTTGATGTGGATACTGATGGCCTGCACCCCAATTTTTATAACGTTCATGGAGTCAATGACCCCAATAACGAACAGGTGGGCGGCCATGCCGACTACATGATCAGCTGGACTGCGGATGCGGATACAACTTCCGAGGTAGAAGTCAGTGGTTACATCTACAACTCGGAATCACCGCGCCCCACTTGGTGGAAAATCAAAAAAAATAACGCCCTGATCGCTGACGGATATACCGCAAGTCAGGGAACTACCGGCGGCGGCGACTTTGTGAACCTCTGGGGCTATGAGAACCGGCGCACTTTTGCCGAATCGCTTAATAGTGGCAGCCTCTTGATCGATGTCGTCCCAGGTGACCGCATTGACATCATCGTGCCGCCCAGCGAACACCCAGACCATCCTCTTGGACCGCCTATGACGGTATTTATGAAGTACACCATTACCGAAGCAGTCCCGGAGCCCACAACAATGAGTCTGTTGGGACTGGTACTTGGCTCTCTGGTCACATTGCGAAGACGCTGGTCATAATTAACAAAAATATGACATTGTAAATTCAGTTTGCAAACCAATACCGTCCCTCTGGAAACTCGGTTTTAGAGGGACGGATTTTTTGCTAAATCCGGAAACCAACTAAGGCTGGAAAGGGGTTTGTAGTGCGGCTTCTCCTTGCTGTTAAAATTCATCGTCTTGCAACGGTAGCTGTCATCGTTTTGACACTGCCTGGGCTGTTCAACTCGGCAGCAGCCGTGACGCTGGACTACACCACAGACCTCAAGCTGTGGCTCAAGGCGGACGAGGGGGTCGTTACCAACGGTCAGCCTGCAGCAGGTATTGCCAGCCCTGGGAATGTTGTCTCCTGGAACGATTCGTCGGGCAACGGACACACGGCAACATCAGTCGGGGGCGCTGGCGGGCCAAGTGATGCACCGGACTTGTATCTCACCGGGCTCAACGGACTTCCCGTCGTGCATTTCCATGATGACTACATGACCATCGATGGTCAGGTGCAGACGAGTTCAGACTTTACGATTTTCGGTGTAATGAATACGTCGAACGTAAACAACTTTGCCTATAGAACACTCTATTCCAATTGGGACTTCACCAATCAAGGAGAATCGGTTTACTTTGGCACGGTTGATTTCGCAAGCACCAATCAATCGTGGCCGCGCTTTACCGACAATCTAACAAATCCGGATAACAACACTTTCACGAATCCTGACAAAAGTTCCATCATCAGGTTGGTGCACGATGCCTCAGGAGGCACATCATCGATTTATCAGAACGGAACGCTTGTGGCTGAGGGTACCGCAGCGCCACGAAATTTCACCTCACAGTTTGTACTCGGACGTCAAGGCGCAAACTCTGTTGAATGGCGGCAAGGCGACCTGGCTGAATTCTTGGTGTACGACGACGTACTAAGTGCTACCGATACCGAAACTGTTGAAGACTACCTCCACACAAAATGGTTTACCAACGGTGTTGACTATACAGCACCTCCGGCCTACGACGGCTACCGGACCGATCTCGGATGGTGGTTCCAAAAGGATGTCGAAGACAATGCAGGGCTTCCTACAACGACAACGTTGGGAGCAAGTGGCGAATGGGAACTAAGGTTTCCAGAAAACACGGTTGGCACGCCAACCACGTCCATCCCATGGTCAGGCCAGGCTGGTTGGTGCCAGGGTGATGGGGCAACTTGTAGTGTGGATCAGGCAGGGAATCCAAATGGCCAGTACGGGTACCTTGCCGACGAAAATTGGTCAGCAGGTCCGACCGACAATCTACCTCTGGGAACCGATGCAGTCACGGGGCACGGTCTGGGACAATTCACCTGGACTGCACCGGATGATTTTTCTGCCGGCGCGATTAATGTTGACGGCTATTTCCAGCAACTCTATTCACCAGAACGTTTGATGCAACTTCGCGCAGTGGTCAACGGCGATGAAGGGAATTCGCAAATCCTGACCACAGCGGTTGCTCCTCCGGACGACTCAACGATGTCTAGTCAGACCGTAGCCTACAGCGGATCGATCGATGGCTTGAGTGCTGGCGACACGATCGATTTTTATGTCGAGCCTGCCAATCCAGATCTCGTAGGGGGCAATGGAATTAACACGTTTGTACAGACTTCGATTGTGCTCACCCAGCCCGCAGCTGGTGGTGGCCTGGCCGGTGACTACAACAATGATGGCACCGTTGATGCTGCCGACTATACGCTGTACAAGGATGCCGAAGGGACTTCTAATACGCTGGCCAATGATGCAATTGGTGGTACAATCGGCGCGGCCCACTATCAGCAGTGGGCAAGTGCCTTTGGCCAAACTGCGGCCAGCGGCAGCGCAGCCGTTCCGGAACCGGCAACTCTGCTCCTGGTGGTAATCAGCCTGGCTGGCATCGCTGCTCTCCGCTGCAAAGAGTAGAGCCGGGCCGCAGGTAGTAGAGCTGGCACTTTCAAGCGGTCTTGAAGAAAACACTCAGGGCCTCGTCAGGGGGTACCGTCGCTTGAGAACCGTTTTCTGGATCATACCGCTGGTTACGTTTACCGATTCTGCAAAAACGTTGAAGGTCGGCGCGCACTGAGCGCGGCATCATTGCGCCTTGCAATTGCTTGGGAGGACTGCCTAATACGGGCATCAACGTCCTGGAAAGCGTGTGGTCAATCTGGGGCCTGGCCTCTTCGATTGCGCGCGATCACTCAACTTTCACCTGCTGTGATTCGTGCTATACTGACACTTTGCGCAGCCCGATCATGGCTGTGCGTGCAGTTTTATCCTTCGACCAAAGCATGAACAGAAGATCCAGTCGATGAAACAACTTTCGTTTCGGGCATCCCGGGAAAAAAGACAGTTCCTGCTGGGGTTCACGCTGGTAGAACTTTTGGTCGTGATTGCAATCATCGGTATCTTGATTGCACTACTACTGCCAGCGGTACAGGCGGCGCGCGAATCTGCAAGACGCGCGCAATGCACCAACCGCCTCAGGCAATGGGGATTGGCAGCCCACAACTATCACACCGCGAATAACGCGCTGCCATATGCTCAGCTGAGTTATTTTATAGATGACGATCCGCAAAAACTCCGCATTCGCCATAGCTACCAACCAGCACTTTGGCCCTATATTGAGCAGCAGGACCTGGCCGAAAGATATGATTGGAACCTACCCTCGGTTCAGGGTAACTGGGGCCCTGGCAACGAACCGCTCACCATGGTGCAGATCCCCACGTATTTTTGCCCGAGTGACCGCATCGGTATGTGGATTGACGACTTGCATCAGCGATCACGTGGAAATTACGTGCTCAACTGGGGAAACGGCAACTTTTCTCAAAACAACCCCGGCTACCTGCAAGCACCGTGGGCTCGCAATCGCCAGTTCCCCTTTCGTCAAATTACCGACGGGCTTTCCAAGACCTTGTTGATGTCAGAATACTTGCAGGCCGTCGAAGACAAGACCTTTGACTTCCGGGGCGATGTTCTCAACGACGACTACGGTTGCGCACAGTTTATGACCAAGAACACGCCAAATTCTGGAATTGACCGCATCGTGTGCCTCGACTATCCGAATGAACCTGCACCCTGTAAATTTACGTATGATGCTGCGACGGTCAGCGTAAGTGCGCGGAGCAAACATCCTGGTGGTGTGAACACTTTACTCGCAGATGGCTCTATCCACTTTGTGGGCGATTCAGTTGACCTGGTCCTTTGGCAAGCACTCAGTTCCATGGCTGGTGCCGAGACTGCAGCCAATATCAATACCCAGTAGAAAACCATTTCGCCCTAATCTCAAATTTGCAGAAAAAGCAGAAATGCATCGACACCTGGTTTCGAACTCGAAACTCAGCAGCCTGCTGGAAATTGCGTGTCTGCTGCTGATCGTAGGCTGCAACAGCAAAAACGACCTGGTACCAATCAGTGGCCAGGTCCGTTACGACGGGCAACCTGTTCAGCAGGGATTCATTTCCTTTATCCCGGCCGACGGCCGTGGTCCGGGCGCCGAGACCGTTATTCAGGGTGGTCGCTATCGGGTGGACGTGGCACCTGGTCCAAAAAAAGTGGTGATCGAAGGCCTCGAAAAGATTGGTGAACGGCATGTCGGGGGTCCAGAATCGCCACTGGCACCCGTTGAAAAACAGTATTTACCATCTCGCTACAGCGACCGACTCATGACGGAATTGACCTGCGATATTTCATCAGGCAACGCGGAGTACGACTTCCTCTTAAAGAAATAACAGGCTGCCCTTTGGTTATTTCAGTCGGTGCGACGACACGGCAATCGTAGTGCAATACGACAAGAGAAAAACCACCTCCAGTCTTATTCGGCGATAAAAAAACGCCTTTTCGGAACCTGCTGGAAACCTGTGGTATTGGTAACTCAGTCAAACCACCTGCGAAAGGTTGGCCTGAGCTCGTCGCGCCCTACCCAACCGGAGGATCCCCTAAGATGAGTCTCTCAAAATATCCCAAACGGCGTGCTGTGATAACCTGTCTGGCCGGCTTGTCCGAAAGGTGCAAGGAGGGTAGCGTGGACAACCTGTCGCCAAGGGTGACCGAAGCAGAGGGCGGTTTGAGGCATTTTTTCGGGCTTCCCGGTGGCAGGTCGCTGCCGGAGATTCGGTGAGTTTAGAGGTTAAGGCCATCGGCGGTATTTCCCTCAATTTCAATCAAGAAGAGTCAATTTGACTTAAGAAGAGATGAGAATGAAAGCTAGAGCCGCAATACTTGGATCGGGAAATATTGGCACCGACTTACTCTGCAAAGCGCTTCGCAGTGATTGGATTGAACCTGTGTGGGTGGTGGGCATCGACCCCGACTCCGACGGCCTCAAAAAAGCACGCGAAGCCGGAATGAAAACCACTCACGATGGAGTCGCTGGGCTCGTTCCCCACATCCAAGACGATAAGATTCAAATCGTCTTGGATGCTACTAGCGCCAAAGCTCACCGTATCAATTTCCAAGCGCTTCGCGAATTTAGCGTGATGATGATTGACCTGACTCCAGCGGCCATTGGCCCCTATTGCATTCCGCCCGTGAACCTTCACGACCAACTTGGTGACCACCGAAACGTCAACATGGTTTCCTGCGGTGGGCAGGCAACCATTCCGATGGTCGCCGCTGTCAGCCAGGTTCAACCGGTTGAATACAGCGAAATTGTGGCCACCGTTGCCTCCGCTTCCATTGGTCCGGGTACTCGCGCCAATATTGACGAATTCACTCGCACCACGCGTGCCGGAATTGAGCAAGTTGGAAATGCAAAAAAAGGCAAAGCCATCATTATTATTAATCCAGCCGATCCTCCCATTATCATGCGAGACACGATTCATTGTTTAACCGAAAATGCGCCGGACGAAAAAGCCATCACCGAGTCCATTCGCACGATGGTCAAGGAGGTGCAAAAATATGTTCCTGGATACACCCTGAAAAACGGCCCTGTTTTTGACGGACGGCGGGTTTCCGTTTTTATGGAAGTTGAAGGATTGGGAGATTACCTTCCTAAATATGCCGGCAACCTCGACATCATGACGGCAGCTGCCTTGAGAACCGGCGAATTATTCGCCGAAGAAATCGACAAAGGCACCCTTAACCTTCAAGCGGCCCACTAAGGAGACACGTCGATGAATCTCAAAGGCACCAAGGTTACCCTTCACGATATGAGTCTGCGCGATGGAATGCACGCGAAGCGGCACCAAATTACACTCGATGAAATGATTGATGTTGCCACGGGACTCGATGAGGCCGGAATTCCCCTCATCGAAGTCACTCATGGCGATGGACTCGCCGGCGCTTCCATTAATTACGGCTTTCCCCTTCACACCGATCAAGAGTATTTAAAGGCAGTCGTTCCTAAATTGAAAAAGGCGAAAGTATCTGCCCTGTCCATCCCCGGAATTGGCACCGTCGACGACCTTAAAATGTCCGTCGACTGTGGGGTATCGACCCTTCGAATTGCGACCCATTGCACCGAAGCCGACGTCTCAGCTCAACACATCGGCATTGCAAAAGACCTCGGCGTGGACACGGTTGGTTTCTTGATGATGGCCCATATGGTGACTCCTGAAAACCTGGTCGAGCAAGCCTTGCTAATGGAAAGTTACGGAGCCAATTGTCTCTACTGCACCGATTCGGCCGGCTACATGCTTCCAGCGGATGTAACATCGCGTATTGGAGCCCTCCGTGCTGCCTTGAAGAGTGAGACCGAATTGGGATTTCACGGGCACCATAATCTGGGCATGGGCATCGCAAATAGCCTGGCGGCCATTGAAGCGGGTGCCAATCGGATTGATGGTTCTGCGGCTGGGTTAGGAGCCGGCGCCGGCAACACGCCCCTTGAGGTATTTGTGGCCGTGCTCGACCGCATGGAAGTCGATCACGGAGTCGACCTCTACAAAATCATGGATGTGGCTGAAGACCTCGTTGTTCCCATGATGGACCAACCTATTCGTATCGATCGGGACGCCCTTACCCTGGGATATGCTGGCGTTTATTCTTCTTTTCTGCTTTTTGCTCAGCGCTCCAGTGAAAAATATGGCGTCTCTTCTCGGGATATCCTTGTTGAGATGGGTCGGCGCAAAACCGTGGGTGGGCAAGAAGACATGATTGAAGACGTTGCCTTGGATATGGCCAAGGCCAGGCAATCCTCTTAAAAGCCAACCAAGGCCAGGGAGCCAGCATTCATGGACCTAGCCACAAGAGCATCCATGCCCATTTGGATCCTCCGATTTCAAGCACAAACAAGTCACCTCTTTTTCATCGGGAGAATGGCAGGTGTGCGAGAGGCCATTGACGTCTCCCAGCCTGACGAGTACGCATGGTACCTGGGTAGCTCGCATGACACGACACTGGCTCCTTAGGGCAATGCATAAGAGTCGTGCCAGGACTGGTGCGGCCTCCCAGGGAGACGCAGAGTCTACAGGCCTTCAATCCAGAAAAAACGAAATGAGTATCGAATGAAGCTTGCAGAATTGATAATGGCAGAAGCGCGGGATCGCGGGTTGAGGCACTTTTTCGGGCTTCCCGGAGGCGGGTCACCGCTGGAGATGGTTGAGTTTGGTCGGCAACTGGGTATCCGGTTTGTCAGCGTTGCCCACGAGTCGTCCGCCGCGATCATGGCCGCTTATTACGGCTTGATGGAAGACACGGCTGGCCTTGCACTGGCGATTAAGGGCGTCGGTGCGGGGAACCTGGCCGGCGGCGCCGCGAATGCCCATTTTGAGCGCGCCCCGGTGGTCTGCTGCTGTGAGAGTGCACCTACGGGCATAACCCACCAGGACCTGGTGAGCCTCTGTCCGCACGAAGGTCTGTTTGGCGGGGTGGTGAAATATTACGCAAACTTGAGCCCTGAGGAAGCGGCAGAAAGTCTTCAGCAGGCTTTTCATTTGGCAACCGACGGGCGGCCCGGGCCGGTGCTGCTTGATTTCCCATCCAACCTGGGCCAGGCGGAATGTGCCCCCCGCGGCGCTGGCAGTCCGTCTCCGACCGCCTGTCAACCAGATCCGCAGCAAATTGCCACCGCGCGCCAGTTGCTCCAAGCGGCAACCCGCCCAGTCATTTTGGCTGGCAGTGACGTGATCCGGGCCGGCGCAATTGGGGAATTGCGGGCGCTGGCCGAAGAAATCGGCGCTGCAGTGCTGGTCAGCATTGACGCCCGCGGGGTCTTTCCCGAATCAGATCCGCATTGGGCAGGTCCCTTCATCGGACAATTTACCCCTAATCTCAGTGAGAGTGAGATCATTGCCAAGGCGGACGTGGCGCTGATCGTTGGAGTTGACTCGCTGGCGTCGGACCAGCCATGGAACATTGAGCTGCCGACTTGCGAACTGGTTGCCCGGCCCGAATACGAGTCGCTTGCAATCGGTCCGAAAGTGCGCGTCGACGGTGACCTTCGTGTGGCCCTGAAAGGTTTGTTGTCCGGTTCGAGCCGGGAGGGTTTTTCCGAGGAGGAGATTCGCGCGTCGCGCAAAACCATTCTCCAGCACTTCAAAAGGCCGCCCCAAGCCCGCCTGGCCGTGCAAGATATTCTCGAGATTATGCGCGCAAGGATGCCAAGTGACGGCATCCTGTTTTCAGAGACCGGCGCGTTTATCATCATGCTTCACCAATTGTGGCCCCTTGATCGGCCCGGGACCCATTTTTGCACCGCAGGCGGACGCACCATGGGATTGACGATTCCTGCCATTGCCGGTGCCAAGCTGGCAAAACCGGAAGTTCCCATGATGGGCATTGGTGCAGATGGCAGCACGCTCATGCGGTTGGGCGAACTGGAAGTGTTTGCCCGGATGAACATCGCGGTGCCGCTGGTGATCGTCAATGACCGGGCATTGGGAACGATGAAGTCGCGCCAGAAATCTCGCGGGATGCCAGATTTTGCCCTCGATTTAGAGCCGGTCGACTTTGCCGCGATTGCCAACGCCTGCGGCTTAAGAGGGGTTACCGTCGAGACGCCAGAACAATTGGACGAAGAGTTAAAAGTGGCAATGGCTGCCGATCGGACCACGCTGATTGATGCGCGCGTCGATCCCCAGCCATACCAGGATAGTTTTGCGTCCACGATCGGGATTCTGGAAGATTAGCCAGGATCGAACTCTCGGCGCGCGTGCTTGTTACGCAGAGCGGTGAATGCCAAAAGGAGTGCAGGTCGCTACAGGTCGCGGTCCACCCGAATTTGAGCCCGTCGTTTGATTCTCGAGGTGTAGTTTGAGGCGAACCTGTCAGGCGGCTATCAGGACCGATTTGCAAACCGGATGCCCTCAAAGGGCCACTCTCTTTCAGTTGCCAAACAACAGCTCTTGTAGTATGGGAAGTTGCTTGTGCCCAAACACCAGTACTGCCAAACCGAGATAAAATGTGCCGCAGGCGATCACACCCGCGCAATGGATCCAATTGGGTCGGAGTGGTTTCGGTAAATAAACAAGGTTGTTTCTTAAGACAAAGAATGCGGTGAGCCCCAAGCCAATATTATTCAGGTTGGCAATCAGTAGTACCATCACTTTTGGATTTTCATACTTGGTGAAATACCACGCACAAAGAAATGTCCACACCACATAGATTCCCAGGATGGTGTAATAAATACGACTGATCTGGTGTGGCTGCATGTTTTCGCGAACACGACGACTTCCCGACCAAAGGAGATCAGTCCAGCGACGACAGACATCTTCAATAATGGACATCTGACTTGGTAAAAGTACAAGCAAGCCAACGATTAAGGTGGTGGTCCATAGAGCTTCGGAAAAAAAGTTGCTGAAATCAGGTGCGTTGCGAATTCCGTCGGCCGAGATGACTGCCTGGGCCCAGTCCAATCCGGCCGTATTGTGGAATAATTCCGAATAGGGTGAGAACTCGATTGAAAGCAAGGCTGGCAGGGCCATCCCCATGAAGCAACCGGGCATCCAAATCAATAGCTGGTCGAGGAGAATATATCTCCACCACGATTTCCAGCGACGCAGGTTTTCGTCGGTTAGTTCAAATACGGTACCAATATGACTGAGGGTGATTCCCCGTCCGCCGATAGCACTGGGGATAGCGCCAACCAGGCTTCCCATTCCCCATCCTTTGTCGCGACAGTAGTTGCTATAGGTCGAATTACTTAGGCCACCACCGCCTGCGTAACCGGCAAACGCACCCAGCAATGCAATTTGAGTCAGTAACACCGTTGGCCACTTGCCATGTTGTATGCGATGAGAGAACACGTTCGTTACATTTTCGCCATCCCATTTCCCGTCACTATCGAGGTCTTCAAAGTTGATAATTTTTCCATCTTGATCACGGCTGGCAGGTTCCACGACGTCCAAATGTCCGTCCCGATCGAAATCTTCACCCGGATCAAGTTGCTTGTTGCCGTTACGATCTTCACCCAATACGGCTGGTACGTTTCCAATTTTCACGAATCCACTGAAAACCTTCCACCAATTTGTGGGGCTGACGAACAAGATAGCAATGATCAGGCAAAAGCCCAGCACGACGAAGACTTTTGTGGTCATCACAGCTTGCATCATGTTGTAGATCTTTCCGCCCACCAGGATCGGCAAGGAAACGGCTCCCAGCAGGGTGAATGCCAGGGTTGTAATCAGCCAGCGGTCTTCTTCTGTCGGAATGCGGTTTAAAATGAGTGCCGACAGTACGGCCGCTCCTTGTGTTGAAAGAGCAGGAATAAAAGTACCCAGACTGAGCAGGAGTAGTATTCCGATCCAGAATGGAGGTCCAGGTTTGGCCCGCATCAACCCCGTGAAGACAGGTTCACCCGTATAGAGCGCGTACCTGCCACACTCCATGTTGTAGAAGACTTGTCCGATGATCGCGATTGCGGCAATCCACATGAGGGCTCCCGCATATCGGGCTGTGACCTCTGCACCTAACAACCACTCACCGCCGGCAAGTTGAATTCCACACATGACAATACCGGGCCCGATAAATCCGGTAAGATTTCGTAGGCCAAGCGGTTTTGGTTCCGGTAATTCCCCGACTGTCCAGGTGGGAAGACAAGTTTTCGGTAGGTCATCCATTCCTTGCCGGTTTACCTATAAAAGTCATGGCAGGCGTTCTGCGTTGTGCCTGCGGTCAGGTTGGAATTGTTTTTCAGGTTACCATCCAGCACTTTTAAAAAGGCTTGCGTGTCGCTGGAAACAACGGAAGTAACTCATGTTTTACCATGTTATATCGTGCCACTCTTTTTGAGCAAGCTTACCGGGTGTGCCTTCTGCTGACGGTAATCTGGTCATTGGCTGGAGAGAAGATCATTTGAGTGACCGTACAGGTTTATGGTTGTTTTGTTTCAAAGTCAGCCGGACATCTGCATGCGACGTTGTTTCGCCCTTGGACATCAGGGAAACGCCTTGCGCGAAAAAGAGGCAAGCCTGTTTGGGAACTTTTAGTCGAGTTAGCGAGGCAGGTCAGATCCACCGGCATTCATGACATAGAGTTCGTAGTTTTGGCAAGATCACTACAAAGATTGTTTTAAGGGGACGCACAGGGATTGGTATCCGTTGCGACTCCCATTCCCCGGTTTGAATTATGCATCACCCAAAGAGGCGGTTGCTAACTGGCCGTGGACAAAACCGCCGGGCGACGACGGTTCGTGGAAAGCGACGTGCTTAAGGGTCAAGAGAATCAAGTTAACTCACCAGAGGCATGCGCTTGTGAAAAGGTCTCTGGTGAACCACCTGCCCGCACCACGGTTTGTCGGCTGGACAATTCACCTTGGACCGACTTAAAATAATAGTTCTCTTGGTTCGTTGGTTGTTACAGAGTTGAGCACCTTCGGAGGACGAAAAATGTCCTTGCGCTATCAGCAATTTGGTTTGTGCCTGGGCGTGGTTGCCGGTTTGTTTTTGTCGTCGGCCAACGTCGTTGCCGACGTTAGTGGCCACTACATCGAAGCGCGTACCTGCCAGATTTACACGGGTCCTTGTTTTGCCAATGGCGAAGTTGGTCTGACCGGCAAGGACGCGGTCATGGCGTGGAACATCCAGCATGGAAACCATGATGGTGTGAATATCGCAGGACTCAGTGTGGTGGTGATCGTGCGCACGTCTGACACGCTCGACTTTGACGGGCTGCAGGGTGCCAAAGATGTGCGTTCGATGATTGTCGTGGATGAGGCGGCCAGCGAGTCGCAGCGTGAAGCACTGGTGGAATTTGCAAAAACGCACTCAGACCGAGCAGGAGACCATGTCGAAAAAGTGATCTCAGCCCCGATCGAAATGATGCTCGACACCGCAGAACTCAATGGTCGTTTGAAGGCTGGCAAAGCGGTCGCATTGGTGGCCCGCAAGGCCAGGCCTACCGACTGTATTTGCTCCAACGAGTCGGCCTATTACCCACCTTTGGCCCAGTTGGAAAATTTCGCACCTGGCGTTGCCATTGAAGGTGAGGTTGTTGCCCGCGGGCTTGGTACCACCTGGTCCATTCCAGGGGCTCGCAGTGCCTACCTGGCAACGTTTGCCTATTAAGACGGCTGCCAGGAACTTTACCATTGGGAGTTGGGTGGTGCTGTATATTGTGTGTAGCAGGCCAGGCCCACAAGTTCAGAGGAGATAGAGATTTCATGTCAGCAAGCGTTGTTCGGTATGTTCTGTTTGTGGTGTTTAGTGTTTCGATGATTTCGGCTGCCACCTCAGCCGAACATCGGGTTGTACCTCTGGAAGAATCACCGCCGGCAGAGGCACTCTCAGAAGATATTTTGAGCCAGCTTTCAGAGCATGGTGTCGCGGTGATTCGTGGCGAAAAGCGAACGGTCTGTCATATATGGCTGTGTCGCGATTGGCCTGTGGCAGCTGATTTCAAGTCGACGTCGGAGGTGCTCTATCCCTTCAAGCCGGGGCAGCTGATTGGTGTGTTGCGTTACAAACGAAAAGGGGGCGATTTTCGGGATCAGGATATTTCCCGTGGCGTTTACACGTTGCGATATGGGCAGCAGCCTGTCGATGGAAACCATGAGGGCACTTCACCAACGCGCGATTTTCTCTTGTTAATTCCCGCCGATGCCGACCAATCTTCCAAGCCGATGGATCCTAAGGAGATGTTAGCGTTAAGCCCCGAAGCGGCCGAATCAAGCCATCCAGCCCTGTTGGGTTTGCAGAAGGTGGAGGGTGAAACTGAAATCCTGCCAGCGATGCGTCACAATGAAGATGAGGACTGGTGGATTGTTCAACTCAATGGTCAAGCAAAAGCGGGCGACACGGCACACGACTTGAGGTTGGATTTCGTGGTTGCCGGCCATGCCAGAGAATAAGGCGATGTTTCAGTTGTGTGGCGCACCGGTCTGCCATGCAGGCGAGGCAAGGCGCGTTTCCAGAACGGGCGAATTGCCATCCAGGTAAACATGCTAGAGAAAGAATCGCACGTGCTGTTGACGGTGAATCATTGGACGGTAAATCACAGCAACTGGCGGTCTCATTCCGGCACCTGTTTTGTCGCCGGGCCGGGCCAGCTTTCTTTCAAAAGATTCACAGCCGTGTTCGCTGTCGCTCTGCTGGTGAGCGTTGGTTTACCGCCGCTATGCGATTGCTCCCGTGCGGGTGAAGTTGGCAACAAGTCGACCCGTGAAAAAGTGCAAACGCCAACCAACGTAGAGAAACCGAAAACCACAACATTGTCGCTTCGAGGACGCGTAGTGTGGATGGCGGAAGCACTCGAGCGTCGGTTTGGCATCCAGACGGTGCCTGAAGTGGCGGAGCAGATGCTGGCCCTGGAGACGCCCGGCGGAGAATTGCATCCGATTGTCGAAGATGTGCGAGGTCGTTCGTTTCGGAAGGATCAACGTCTTCGCAAGTTGGATGTCGAACTGCTGGCTCGTCGCTATGAAGGTTCGCCAATGATCCGCGTGATTCGTATTTACGCATGGAAGGAGGAGGGCAAGTTCGAACTGGACTATTGGTGCGACATTTGTGCGATTAGTATGTATGAGACAGGTCCCTGTGACTGCTGTCAGGAGCCCAATCGGCTTCGCCAAAGGCAAGTCGAGAGTCCTTGAGGTGGGTGCTGAGAAAAATCGGTTTTCCCTCCCAAACTGTTTGAGTCATGCGGTCGAGTCGATACAATTAGGTCTTTGGTACATCCTGGAGCTTCAGCAACGAATAAAGAGGATTAAAAAAGGGGTGAACCTGCCGCTTTCGGCGAGATGTGCCCCGTTGTTTTAGCCCTGTTGCTTTAAATGAAGAGAGTTGTGATGGAAGAGGGCCGTGTAAGCGACACGGTGATGATGTCGATAGAAGGACCATTCATAAATTCGTCCAGGACAATGTCCTGGAAAACCTGTGATCCCAACCAAAGGTGCCCTCCATGGCAAACCTACCGAAATCGCCAGGGTCA
>JAKVCB010000072.1 GCA_022448345.1 Pirellulales bacterium | reverse complement strand
CAACACTGATTGCGTAAACCGCCACCGCCCAGCCGAGCGAATAACCTTGGGATTGCGAATAATGATAGAACGAGGTGCAACCCATGATGATCACGGCCAGCAGGGCATACTCGCCGACCAGCACCCACCATATTGAGGTATTGTTCGGCTTGCACAGGGCTTTGATCTGAGCGAACATCTCACGGCGACTGAGATCGGTGTCGCTATCAAGCGTTGTCGCTGGCCCCGGATTTGAGGCCAATTTGCTGTGTTGCATGCGGCTGGCTCGCTTTTTTGCTCCGTGTGTTCCGAGGGAAGCCAGTTTCTTCAGCAGGGGGTCGCGAAAGAGGGTTTGGCTCTCTGGTCTGGTTCGTGGTTCACTGACCCCAAACGCTATATCAACCCTCAACTCTATCCGATCTCACCTGGAGAGACCAGCACCCCAGGTCGGGTCTCCTTGGCCAACCCCTTAGGGGGAGGGTCTCACGGATTGCCGTGAGACCGGCGGAAAACCGTAGGGGCAGAAAAAAAACCGGCCGCCACTTCGTGGAAATCCGGCCTCCTGCCGCTCGGACGGAATTACGTTTATAGATGGATTTTGGTTATTACCTTGACAGTCTTACAACCTTTCGACCTCCTTTGGTTTCCGAAGTTCCGTGATAAATCGAGACAGGTTCCAAAAGGACCCGGCCAAGTGTAACCTTCTGGAGAGGCCATCCATAAGGCAGCCCATGGCTTTGTCCTTGCGGAAGGCAGTCACGACGAGCCAAACATTTGACATTCTTGAGGAGATCCAAAAGGCATGGGAAGAGGCTTTATCATTTTCAAGGAACGTCGGATCTTGGAATTCGCCGTGTTGTTGGTATGGGTGCACCTCGGGGCCGCGATGGCTCCAGCTCATGAGGTGCCGGTCGAGATGGCCACCGCGGCCCATCAATTTTTAAAATCGCTCTCACCGGAAGACCTCCAAAGAGTGGTGATCGACTTTGACGATCCGCACCGCCAAAAATGGCATTTCTTTCCGAGTACGATGATGGAGAAGTACGGAGGACGCCGTGGCTTGGAACTCAAAGAGATGACGAGTCAACAACGGGCACTTGCTCATGGCTTGCTCAATACGGCGCTCAGTCAACGTGGCTACCTCCAGGCGATGACCGTCATCGCTTTGGAAAAAATCCTCTACGATCTTGAGCAGGAAAACCCGATGCGCGATTCGGGAAAGTACCACGTAGCAATTCATGGGAAACCCTCAGCCGACCAGACGTGGGGCTGGAGTTTCGAAGGGCACCACCTTTCGATCAACTTGACGTTGGTCGATGGCCAGCGGCTTTGTGTCACCCCTTCATTCTTTGGCAGCAATCCGGCGATTGTGCCCAGTGGACCGTTTAAGGGACTCGATACGCTTCAGAAGGAGCAAAGTCTTGCCCGAAAGTTGGTGCAGTCCCTGGGCAGAGAACAAAAACAAATGGCCGTCATTGCCGAGAAAGCGCCCCCGGAGATTCTGACCAAGGCCGAGATTCGGGTTTCAGCTGACCAATTTCACCCGCCTAAAGGCATTCCCTATGCAAAGCTCAGCCCGAGCCAGCAGGCCATGTTGCTTGAACTGGTGGACCAGTTTCTCCAGAAATACCGAGAACCGATCGTGGGTGAGATCCGACGCCGAACTCCAATCGCCGATGGGGATGGAGTGTTTTTTGCCTGGGCAGGAGGAATTGAACCTGGCGAGGGGCATTATTACCGAGTCCAGACGCCGTTTTTTCTGTTTGAGTACGACAATACGCAGAACGATGCGAATCACGTCCACGCAGTATGGCGTCAATTTGAAGGCGATTTTGGGGAAGACCTGCTTGGGCATCACTATCGAACTTCGCCGCACCATGCAAAAAAGTAGAGCCATCTCCGCAGATGAAGATTGGACGTTTACCCCATCCGGTCGGGAGGACTCAACACTGGCATGGAGTCCGTTTTGCGATTGGCTCCACTAATGCGTAATCCACTCAGGGGAAGGCTGGCCAACGGTTGCTGCCTTTCCGGAGGGTTACAAGCTTGGTAAGGATTACGCGTGGCGACATCCGGCAGGCCGCCGCTGGAGAGAGGAATGCATGCTAGAAGGGGCGTACCGCTGAAGGGCTGAACGTGTTAAGCTGTTCCCCTCCCCGCCCTGCCCCATCTTCCTGTTTTGTTCCCTCTGTTGCCCCATGCGTCGCACCGATCTTCGGAATATTGCTATCATTGCCCATGTCGACCACGGTAAGACTACCTTGGTTGACTGTCTCTTGCGCCAAAGCGGCGAATTTCGTGCCAGCCAGTTGGTTGGCGAATGTATCCTCGACTCCAATGACCTCGAGCGAGAACGGGGCATCACCATCCTGGCTAAGAACATCGCCCTCCGTTATCGGGATATCAAGATCAACCTGATCGATACCCCCGGGCATGCCGATTTTGGCGGCGAAGTCGAGCGGGTACTGCGCATGGCCGATGGCGCACTTGTGTTGGTCGATGCAGCCGAGGGCCCGATGCCCCAAACGCGGTTTGTGTTGTCCAAGGCGCTCGAGTGCGACCTGCAGCCAGTGGTCGTCGTCAACAAAATCGATAAGCCTGATGCGCGCCCGCACGAGGTGTTGGATGAAACCTTGGAGTTACTGCTGGATCTCGGTGCAGAGGAAAGGCTAAAGGATTTTCCCTTTATCTTTGCCACCAGCAAAGAAGGTTATGCCACCGAGGATCCCAGCGAGATCGGCCAATCGATGGAGCCCCTTTTGGACTTGATGCTTGAATCGATTCCCGGGCCACAAGCCGAACTTGAATCACCCCTGCGGATGTTAGTCACCACGCTTGATTGGAGTGAATACGTCGGCCGAATTGCGATTGGCAGGATTTCTGCAGGTTCGGTTCGCGCAGGTCAAAAAGTCGCCTTGATGCAGGCGCAGGATTCAACGGTTGGGGCTACGGTCTCTGAAGTCCATCTGTTCGACAAGCTTGGTCGGGTACGGGTCGAGGAAGCAACGGCCGGCGACCTTGCAGCCCTGGTGGGTCTTCCAGACGTCTCGATTGGAGACACGATCAGTGACCCAGAAAACCGGCAGGCTCTTCCCCGCGTGGAAGTCGACAAACCGACGATCCAAATGACGTTTGGAATCAATACGTCGCCACTCGCCGGTCGTGAGGGCAAGTACGTAACGACTCGAAACCTGGTCGACCGTTTGACTAAGGAACTAGAGCGTAATGTTGCCCTTCGTGTGGAACCGATTGCCGGAACCGATTCGCTTAGAGTGTCAGGGCGCGGCGTGTTGCATCTGGCCGTACTGATCGAGACCATGCGGCGGGAAAGTTTTGAGTTGTCGATTGGCAAACCCCAGGTCGTTTTGCAGGAACGTAACGGCGTAAAAGAGGAGCCGTTCGAAAGTCTCGTGGTGGAAGTGCCGCACGACAAACTTGGCCCGGTTATGGAATTGGTAGGGGCCCGTCGAGGGCAAACGGTAGAAATGACCGGCCATGGGGACTACAGCTATGTCGTGTTTTCGATTCCTGCCCGTGGGCTAATTGGTTTGCGAACCCGGCTCTTAAATGCAACACAAGGTACGGCTATTATCCACCACCGGTTTGATGGTTATCAGCCAATCGAAGGCGATATGCCCGAACGATCCAATGGCGTGCTGGTATCGATGGTCTCCGGCCAGGCGGTTGCGTTTGGCCTTGATGGCTTGCAGGAACGGGCAGAAATGTTCGTGGCGCCAGGAGATGTCGTCTACGAAGGGATGATTGTCGGTGAAAATAGCCGTGTGGGTGACATGTCGGTAAATCCAACCAAGGAAAAGAAGCTGACAAACATTCGTGCGGCGGGCAGTGATCGCAATATTCTTCTCAAGCCGCCACGTAAAATTTCACTCGAAGTTGCCCTCGAATACATTGCGGACGACGAACTGGTAGAAGTGACTCCCACACAAATTCGGCTGCGAAAAATCCTGCTTAAAGAAACCGATCGGCGTCGGGCTGGGCGACGGGGTGCCTAGGAGCTATCCGTTGTATTTTTTTGGGGCCAGGTCCATCGCTGGCAGCCAGTGGTGGTTGCCGAAATGTCAGGCAGGCCTCTTCCTTGAATAACTCTTTCTTCTGGAGGAATGACCTATGCCTAAAGCACCCATCGAAAAAACGCGCGAAGAGTATGCCGAGCTGATCGAACATATCAGTCTTCCCGATTCTCCTGTCGGAATCGATGCGAAACTCACGCATGCAATTATCATCGATTACCTCCAGCAAATCGCGAGCCGCCTCAGCAAGATTGAATCACAGTTCAGTCGCAATCCGTAAGCGAACATTCGTCCAGGGGGTGACGTCGCAATCTTTGCCGGACAATCCCGGGCAAGACCGAAGCGGGCTGCAGCGAACCATTGCACGCCTGAGCCGCCGCGCTCGCTAGGTAGTCAACATGTATTCGACTTCCTTGTTGATCCCTGGCATCGGAATCGGATATTTACCCTGGTCATCCGGCATCACTGGTGCGGGGCCTTCTGGCGTAAAGTGGGCCACATTGGGAGCCAACTCGACCGGAGAGTTGAGCATTTGGTCGTAGGTGATTTCCTGTCCAGTATGCGCGGCCATCCGGCCCATACTGGTCACCAGGCTGGCCGCAACTCCACGCGGAACCTCGTTGTACGGCTGGTTTTGTAAAATGGCCTCCACCAGGTCGTCCCACTCGAGTTGGTAAGGGTTTTGTTCAGGTTGTGGATACGCCCACACGACTTCTTTGCGGTGTTGGCGTTGCCCACGAAAAGTCCGCACCTCACCTGGGGTGTGGCTGGAGGTGCTCACGAATGCCGATCCCTTACTGCCATGTACAACGCTCGAAAAATTGTTTTTACAGCCAAGCATCGTGCGGCCATTTAAAAAGAGCTTGGAGCCATCGTCGTAGGTATATTCCACCGAGTAGGAGTCAAAATTCTGGTCGATATAATCCCCTCGGTAATGGCGCCCGCCCAAGGCTTCGGCCTTGACAGGCCAGCCGTTTTTCATCCAGGAGGTTTCGTCGATCTGGTGGATGTAGAAGTCGCTAAACAGGCCACCACTTGCCCAGATAAAACTGTGGAAACGGGCAATCTGCCACATCAGTTCCTGCTGGTCATCAGGTTTGCGTGTGGAGAAACACGATCCGACAGGACCGTGCATGCGATAAGCACGCATGTTAATGATGTCACCAATTTCACCATCCTGAATTCGCTGGTGAAGCTCCTGCCGGCCGCGGCAGTGGCGAACCATGAGTCCGACGCCCGTCTTGAGGTTTTTCGCGTCTGCTTTTTTTGCAAGCTCGAGCATCCGTTTGGCTGTCGGCCCATCGGCGATAAGCGGTTTCTCCATGAACACGTTCAGGCCACGCTGAATTGCGTAATCGTAATGGACCCAGCGAAAGGCGAGCGGTGTTGCAAAAATCACAATATCGTTAGGACGCAGTACATCCATGGCTTTCTTGTAGGCATCAAACCCCACAAACTGCTGGTCCTCGGGGATCGCAATCTTTTCCGGCGTCTCAAAAAACGTCTGTCTTAAGGCAGCGAGGCTGGAGGTAAGACGATCTTCAAACACATCGGCCATGGCAACCAGTTTGAGCGGTGCAGCAGAAACGCGCAGTGCGTCGGCTGCGGCTCCCGTACCACGGCCCCCACAACCGACCAGGGCGACCTGAATCGTGTTGCCTTCGCCTTCGCCGGCAAACACGCGGGGGATGGCCACGCTGCCCAGGGCAGATGCGGCACCAGCGGCTTGTATAAATTGGCGGCGTCCCGTTTTTAAGGAGAGCTTGTTTTTCATAGCGGGCAGTTTCCGAGGAAAGTGTGTGGTTACGTTGGGGCCTGTCTTGCAACATCTACATTTTATCGGTGGCACTGTTCCAGAAAAAGTACATTTCCTCGTCCGAAGGGACTTTTAAGGGCCGGACAATTCGGAACCCAAGCCACTGTGCATTGGTATGATACCAAATACTCTTGGGAAGCTGTGGATCTTGTTGCTTCCAAATCGGATCTGAACCTCGACGGGCTGCGGATCGCAAGTTTTCAGGATCATCGTCCCAATTGCCCCCGCGGACTGTGCGGGGATAAAGCCGCGTGGGGCGAAGAAGGGGAGAACGGGCGCCAGCGGGGAACTTCCGGAAATAGTCGGGATCAAACTGGTCGGCCGTCCATTCGCTTACGTTGCCGTGCATGTCGTGAAGGCCCCAGGGATTGGGTTTCTTCTGGCCCACTTTCTGATACTTTTCGCGACTGTTTTCGTAGTACCACCCATAGTCGTCGATCCCAGCGGAATCCTTTCCAAAGGAATAGGCCGTTTGCGTACCCGCGCGACAGGCGTATTCCCATTCGGCTTCGGTCGGGAGGCGGTAAAAATGTCCTGTTTGCGCGCTGAGCCATTGGCAATACTTGTTGGCCGCGTGTTGGGTCATGCTGATCGCCGGGAATCCGCGCTGTCCCATCCCAAAACTCATCTCCACGTAAGGGCCGGTGGGCTGACTCACTGCATCGACAAGTGTGTGCGTGGCCGGATCGTAGTCCTTCCGCGCTCCGTGCTTATGGCGGGCTACCTGGGTCATCATAAACGGTTCGTATTCATCCCAGGTGACCTCATGCTTGCCCATCCAAAAGGGTTCGATGGTCATTTTCTTTTGAGGGCCTTCGTTCGGTTGTCGACCAGCTTCCCCCGGGGGACTACCCATCAAAAACGAACCTCCCGCAATCGCAATCATCTCATAACGGGCTCCCGTGAGCGGGACAGTTTGGCTGTAATTGGTCATCTCCGAAGCTTCCTTGACAGCTGGCTGACCTACAATCAAGGCACGAATCCGTTTCACCAAATCGAGGTTATCAGGTGTGGCAGCGTCGCTTGTTTTTTTTGCCTTGGGACTCAGCACGACGCTCTCAGGCCAGATGGCGCCCTGGGAAATCCATAGTCGCAACTGCTTGAGCATTGTTTTCTTCAGTGGCCCCCCCTGCCCCGCCGGAGGCATCACGCTGGCATCACGCTTTGACAGGGTGGTAACCCGGTAGAGCGGGCTCTCATCAGGACGATAAGGAACAATCGAAGGTGGCTCGCTCCCACTTTCCGTAGCCGCAGTAGCGGTGGAAAGATTGTAATCTCCCTCGGCCTTGCCCGCTTGGTGGCAGGCAACACAATTTTGTTCCAGGATCGGCTGGATATGCGCGACAAAATTTATCCGCGGCTCGACGGTGAGCGTCGCGCTGGCAGGCCAGTCGGCACCGGCTGCAATCCATTTTTTAAGGAGTTCCGTTTGTGACCTTGCAAGGGGCGGTCCCTCCGGGGGCATAACCTGCTCATGGTCAGCTGGCAGGACGGTCGTTGTGTAAAACAAACTTTTCTCAGGTTGGCCAGGCACCAACGCCGGGCCGCTGTTGCCGCCTGCCATCGCCGCCTCGCGTGAATCGAGCCGCAGTTGGCCATCTGCGTTTTCACCATGGTGGCACTGCAGGCATGCCGACTCGATCAAGGGTTGGATTTCCATGCGGAAGTCGACCGCTACGGACTGATTCAAAGCAAGAACGAAAAACCATGCCAACCAAAGAGAGAAAGCGACAAGTGGGCGGGGAAAGGGCACGGCGAAGTCTACCAAAGGAGGTGTCGGCATGGAGAAGCCCCGGTCGCTTGATCCCGATAACATTCATACCGTCAACCGGTCTTCCCGCATACGATTATATCGCGGGTGGACCTAATGAGGTAGCGAAGTTGGTGCTGATTGAGGCCCACGCCCTTTCTCCCATATTGTGGGTACCCCGGGGTTATTTCCGTGGACCAATGGTTTCTCCTGGAACCGATATGCCTTCAAATGCAGGTTCATTGGGTGTACGATTCTACCCATGCCTGAATTTGAGATTGCAACGTTTGAATTTGACGTAACGCCCCCCGCCGGCCATTCGTTGTGCGGCGGCCTTATTAAACCTGCCTCCGAGGTCCGAGATCGCCTGGAGGGATTGGGGTTTGTCCTACTAGGTGCCGGCAGCCCAATTGTCGTTTGTGCCCTGGACTGGACAGGCCTTTGCAATACGGCCCACCGACAGTTCCGCGAGGCACTTGCCTCGGCGGCGGGAACCACACCCAACCGGGTGACCGTTCACTCCGTTCACCAGCACGACACACCGCTGGTCTGCCTCGATGCCCAGCGATTTGTCGCAGCCGAGGGTGACATGGCACCGATCTTTGGGCTGGAGTTCTTTGAAACGTGCCTCCGCAGGGCTCAGGGTGCTGTAGAGACTGCGTTGGGCCAAACGAGACCCGTGAGCCAAATTGGGTGTGGCCAGGCGAAAGTATCAAAGGTTGCATCCAACCGCCGTATTGCCCGTGACCAGGCGGGGCGGGTGGTGTCCGAACGGCGAAGCTTTTGTGTCGACCAGCGGCTTCAAAAAATGCCAGAGGGGCTGATCGACCCCTGGCTAAAAACGGTCTCTTTCGGACAATCGGATCAGCCGGTGGTGGCCTGCCATTACTACGCCACGCATCCCCAAAGCTTTTATGGCGAAGGTGGGGTGAGCAGCGAATTTGTCGGCCTGGCCCGAAAGCAAAGGCAACAGGAAGATCCCGACTGCCTCCATATTTACTTTACGGGATGCGCCGGAAACGTGTCGGCCGGTAAATACAACGATGGCTCCGACGAAGCTTGCGTTGAACTGACCGAGCGAATTCACCATGCAATCGTAAAATCTGAGGAAGAGCTCAGCTGGTCGCCACTGGAGAAGGTCTCCTGGAAAACAACCGAACTGATGCCGGAGGCGTGGGAGACCCTCTTTGAGCCACTGCTGGTCGAACAACTTGGCAATCGATATTACCAGCCTGCGGTGCGGGTGCGGGCAGCCTTCATGTTGGCCTGGAAAGAACGACTCCGGCGAAACGAACCGCTGGCGATCAGTTCGCTCAGCGCCGGTAACATTGAGCTTTTGCATCTTCCCGGCGAATGCTTTATTGAGTATCAACTGCGCGCACAAGAAACCGCTCCAAAGAAATTTGTAGCAACCGCTGCCTATGGAGATGGTGGTCCTTGGTATATACCGGTGGAAGAAGAATATGGCAAAGGAGGTTACGAGTTAACCTCCACATTTTGTGGCCCTGGCACGGACCGCGTGCTGACTGGCGCCATTCAACAAATTTTGGAGTAAGACAACATGAGCATTCAATTAGCCACCCAATTTAAGCTTCGACAACGGGTTGCCGATTTGTCACAGCCTCCGTTGGTGATCCAGCCGGTAACCCTGGCGGACCCGGCTCTCGTAGAAATTGCCGGATTCTCTGGGATCGAAGCGGTCATGATCGACTGCGAACATGGCATGATCGGGACCGAATCGGTCCGTTCCATGATGGTTCATGCGTATGCTTCCGGCGTGGCGCCTGTTTATCGTCCACGCAGTTTCGAGCCGGTGACCTGCCGCCAGGCGCTCGATCAAGGCGCCGCCGGTATCCATATTCAGCATATCGACACGGCCGAAGAAGCCCAGGAAGTTGTGGCCGCCTGCCGTTACGGCCCGCTGGGACGTCGTGAAATGAGTTTGGGACGGGGGCTCGGATACGACATCTCCAACATGAAGGAGTATGTGGAGCAGGCGAACGAATCTCTCCTACTGACGGTGATGATCGAATCGGTCGAAGCGATGGAGAATATCGACCAGATTGCAGCCGTCCCCGGAATTGATGTCCTTCACATGGGCACCGCCGACCTGACCCATTCGATGGGGCTCATCGTCGGTGAAGATCATCCGGAGATCGGCGAGGCGATCGACCGTGTTCTGGCCGCGGGCAAAGCCCATGGCGTGGCAGTAGGCATTCCTACGGAGGACCCCGCTGAAGTGGCCATGTGGGCTGCCAAAGGAATCCGTTACTTCGAGGCAGATACGCCCGACTACGTGTTGCGCGACCATTGGGCGAGGCGAGAAGATGCGCTCTGCAAAGTGTTTCGGGAGAATTGAATCCCCCAGGCACTAAGGGTCCGGTTTCAAGCGTATCGCGGCAAATCTCGTCGGTAGATGTCATTTTCGGCCAATTTTTGCGAGCGGGCCATTGAGTTTGACGCTCGGCGCTTGATCGATCATGATAATTAGCAGAGTGTGATGCGTTGCCAAGTGGTTTTTTGTAGGCAGATTCTCGATGCTATTTCGCTCCCCTAGAGAGCCCGTTGGTTGCAACCGCCAGATTTCCCGCCGTCGCTACCTGGCCGAACAAGGTATGGGACTTGGCGCCGTGGCGCTAGCGCTTCTTTTGGACCAGGAAAAATTACTGGCAAAGCCAGCTGGAATATCCCAAGAGGCTCGGCAGTTTGACCTGCTTCCCAAACGGCCTCACCACGAACCACAAGCGAAGGCGATGATTTCGCTATTTCAGCACGGCGGTCCCTCGCACATGGACCTCACCGACCCCAAGCCGGAACTTACCAAACACAATGGTAAAGAGACCGGCGAAGAGTTCGTTTACAGCGGCGTGGCAACGGCCAGTCGGAAACTTTTGGGCAGTCCCTGGAAATTTGCCCGGCATGGCCAGTCAGGGACAGAAATTTCCGAGTTAATGCCCAACGTGGCCGAGTGTGTGGATGATATTTGTTTGATCCGCAGCATGCATACCGGATTCAACGCCCACGAAATCAATATTCGTTACTTTCATGGTGGAGTTCCTGCCATCACAGGGCGGCCGAACCTGGCCTCCTGGCTCCTTTATGGCTTGGGCTCGGAGACACAGAACCTGCCTGCCTACATGGTGCTCACCGAGGGGGGGATCCCCGTTGATGGAGTTCGCAACTGGGAACATGGTTTTCTGCCGGCTCAATTTCAAAGCACCGTTTTGCGGCCGCAGGAACCGAGAATTTTAAATCTTCGCACGCCACCCCATCTCCGTGGTGGTCCACAGGCGCAGAACCTACAGTTCATGCAGGCACTTAACCAGTCGTATCAAAAAGACCATCCGGGCAACCATGATCTTGAGGCGCGGATTGCCAGTTACGAGCTTGCGGCCAGGATGCAAGGGTCTGCGGCCGAAGCGCTGGACATTTCGCAGGAAACCAAAGCCACCCACACGATGTATGGGCTCGACGAGGAAATCAGTCGTGAATATGGCACGCGATGCCTGATTGCCCGCCGACTGGTCGAGCGGGGCGTGCGGTTTGTGCAGTTGTTTATGGACACCCAGCCTTGGGACAATCACGACAAACTGCTCACTGGTTTACCCAAAATTTGCCGTCGAACCGAAAAGCCAACGGCCGGTTTGCTGAAAGACCTGAAGCAACGGGGAATGCTCGACTCGACCATTTTGCATTGGGGCGGTGAAATCGGCCGCCTCCCTGTCACAGAAGACCATGGAGGACCTGAGAAAAATGGCCGCGATCACAACGGCCAGGGTTTTAGTATCTGGCTCGCAGGTGCGGGGATCAAGCCGGGAATGGTCTATGGCAAGACCGACGAATTGGGCCATCGAGCGGTGGAAAATGTGGTCACTCCCAACGATTATCACGCAACCCTGCTCCACCTGTTTGGCCTCGATTGGCAAAAGTTGGTTTACCACCACAAAAACCGCTCCGAAAATATCACCAGCGGCCGGCCGGCCCGGGTGGTGTCCGACATTTTAACCCAGCCCCCCACCGAAGCTTGAACCACGATTGAGCCTCCGAGCGCCCTTTCCATCGACTACCTGAGGAAGCAACAACCGGTCCCGGAGCTTCCGGGCGTTCGCTAACAATGCCATGCAACTCAAGACTTCGCAACTTGAACCCTGCTGGCAGAGGGGTGCCACCAAGGCGCGTTTTGCGGTCGGTTGGCCTCTTTTCGCCGTGGTCGCTTCTCTCTTCGCGTGGGCCTCTTTTCCCGTAGACGTAACCGGAGCCGAACTCGAGGGGTCCGAATTGACCTTTGAAAAAGACATCCGTCCTATCTTTCGTGAGCACTGTTACGATTGTCACGGCGCAACCGACCAGCTCGAGGGGAATCTCGACTTGCGCTTGGTCCGGTTTATGGTCCGGGGCGGCGAGAGTGGTCCGGCCATCCTTGCAAACCAGCCGGAGCAAAGTTTGCTTTTAAGCCGGTTGCGCGCTGGAGAAATGCCACCCGGGGCGGTACCCGTTCCTGAGGAACAAATCGCTACGATCGAAAGATGGATTGCCGCCGGCGCGCCGACCGCCCGTCCGGAGTCCGAAACGATTGGGCCGGGGCTCGGTATCACTGCCGAAGAGCGCGATTTCTGGTCCTTTCGGCCTGTTGTTGCGCCGCCTATTCCCGATATCGTCGGCTCCCGCCGTATGCGAACCCCCATCGATGCGTTTGTCCTTGAGGCCATGCCTGCAGGTCTTTCCTTGCTGGCGGATGCTCCGCGAGCGACGCTTGTAAAGCGGGCTTACTTTGAACTGATTGGACTTCCCCCGTCGCCAGAGGAGATGGCCCGCTGGCTGGCCGCGCCAGAAGAAACCTGGTTATCTGACCTGGTTGATCACCTGCTTGATTCTCCTCATTACGGTGAGCATTGGGCCCGCCACTGGCTGGACGTTGCCGGCTATGCCGACTCGGAGGGGCAAACCGAACAAGACGAGGACCGTAAATGGGCCTGGCAGTATCGCGACTGGGTGATCCGTGCCTTCAATGACAACAAACCTTTTGACCGGTTTCTCGTCGAACAGTTCGCCGGCGACGAATTGGCCGGCCCCAAGGTGGGTGAGTGGACGCCCGCCCAGCGAGATCTGTTGGCAGCGACCGGGTTTTTGCGGATGGCGGCCGACGGAACGGGCAGTGGTGCAAAAACACTTCAAGACCGTAACCGGGTGATTGCAGATACGCTACAGATTGTTTGTACGTCGGTGCTTGGCTTGACGGTCCACTGTGCCGAATGCCACGATCACCGTTATGACCCAATTCCGCAAAGCGACTACTATGCGCTGCGAGCCATTTTCGAACCCGCGCTCGATTTTCAAAACTGGAAACCGCCCAAAGAGAGGCTTGTCTCGTTCTATACCGAGGCCGATCGACGAGGGGCGGCCAAGATTGAAGAGAAGGTGCAGGAGGTTATCCGTCAACGCAACGTAGAGCAAGCCGAGTACATGGAAAAGGCGCTGGTGGCCGAACTCGAAAAACATCCCGAGCCGCGCCGCGAGGCGTTTCGAACCGCCTTTGAAACCAAGGCCAAGGAGCGATCGGAGGAGCAGTCAACACTACTTCACGAGGACCCCAGGCTTGAGAAACTCACCACCGGGACTCTCTATTTATACATCAACGAATGGCGCGGCAAGCGGGATGCGTGGGTGGAGAAAATCGAAGCGACCAAAGGGGAGAAACCCCCACCGAATTTTGTGCGCGCATTGGTTGAATCGCCCGGAAACACTCCCGAGACCAAGCTTTTTCATCGCGGGCTGATCGACCAGCCCAGGCAAACCGTGTTGCCCGCCAGTCTCAAGGTGACTTCCCCAGACGGGCTCCCGAAGCTGTTTGCGGAAAATACACCCGCGCTTCCCACGACCGGTCGCCGCCTCGCATTTGCCCACTGGCTTACCAACGGAGAACATCCGCTGGTGGGCCGCGTGATCATCAACCGGCTCTGGATGCACCATTTTGGGTCGCCCCTGGTGGGGACGCCGGGAGATTTTGGCAGTCTGGGCCAGAGGCCAACTCAGCCGGAACTGCTTGATTGGCTGGCCACCGAATTTGCCCGCTCAGGCTGGAACTTCAAACAGCTCCACCGGCTCATCATGGCCTCTACGGTGTGGCGACAAGCCAGTTTTGGCCCTCTGGGGCCATCCGAGGACGACTCCGCCGCTCCGCGGCCGGTCGATCCCGAGAACCGTCATCTGGCCCGCCGATCGATGCGGCGACTCGGGGCCGAGGCGATACGTGATCGCATGCTCGCCTGTGGGGGCGGTTTGACCCGCGAGCTTTATGGTCCACCGCAAGGCCTGAAGGCCGATTACCGTGGCCAAACGATTGTCGATGGCACTCCCAATCGACGGAGTCTTTACGTCCGCGTGCGCCGGACCCAACCGCTGGACATGCTTCATACGTTTGATGCCCCCGTGATGGAAACCAATTGCCAGCGGCGCACGAGTACGGCCGCCGCGACGCAGGCCTTGATGATGATGAACAGCGAATTTGCCTACGCCCAGGCCGGCAAGGTGGCCGCCCGCGCCGCGCGGGAGGCTTCCGCCGCCAGCGAAGAAACACGCGCCAAGCTGCCGTCCCTTCCCGAGGCTCCTACCAGCGCGTGGCAGTTTGGATACGGCACGGTTGACGTCGAAGCGGGCCAAACAGCCTCGTTCACGCCACTGCCGGTTTGGGAGGCGAAGAAAAAACAATGGCTGGGGGACAGCTCCGCTGAAGATTATCGCGGCGGCCATGTACATCTGACCGCCACCGGTGGAGTTCCAGACGGCAACGGCGACGCGGTCCGGCGCTGGAGGTCTCCGGCCGCGGGAGTGGTCTCAATTCGCGGGGCACTCGTACATGGGACCGATAGCGGTAACGGCGTTCAGGGTTATATTTCAATTTCCGACGGGGGATTGCACGGGGGCTGGGTCGTACTGAACGGACAAACGGAAACGAACCTCGACGCGATCCGTGTCAAACCAGGCGACACGATCGATTTTGTCGTGAACAACAACGGCAGCACCTCTTCGGACCATTTTTCCTGGCAGGTCACGCTGACGCTTGCAGAAAACACCGGCGGCGAGCAATCCTTTAATTCCACCGCAGGCTTTCATGGGCCGCTGGAGGATTACGAGGTCCTTTGGGGACAGATCGACAGGGCGTGGGAAATTGTGTTGTGCCGAAAGCCGACCATCGACGAGTGGAAGCTGGCCGTTGAGCTGATCTCCAAGCAGACGGCCTATTTTGAGGCACACCCAGAGCAGGTTGAAGAAATTCAGCTGCCCGGGTTCTATGCGAATGACATCCCGACAGTCACGCACCTGGTTTTAACAAATCTCTGCCAGAGCCTGATGGGCTGCAACGAGTTTCTCTACGTTGACTAAGCGGGTAAGCCAAACACACTTGATGGCCCTCTGTCGCAAACGCCTCTGCGTTCCACCGCGGCCCAAAAGACAAAGTCTGGCCGGCCAGAGGCCACCGCACGCAAACGGGCCAACGGTTCGGCCGCTCTGGAGAGAACTGGTCAAAGCGGTTACTGGAGGTCCCAGTCCTTCGTCAGCCAACCGCGCTGCTGCTGGAGGGTCCAAACTAACTCGGAATCGTGATTGTATTTTTTGGGCAACAGTTGGGGCTGGACCGGATCCATCGGACCCTGCGGCGGAGGAACGTTCGGGTCGAATGAAAATATTTTAACGCGGTGCGTGCCAGCCGGAACCCCGCCACCAATGGCGCACTGGTACCTGCCATCCTTGATCAGCACAATCGTCATTGGGGCCGTGGTCTGTTGGGCTGGCTGAAACCGAATCTGCCCATCGACCACCGGCTGCCCCATGTGGGTGACTTCACCACGGACCTTGGTTCGTGGAATACCATCCCCCCGGCTGCATCCAAAAATGGAAACAGTGGTGATTAGCAAGATCGATCGAATGGCTATGTTCAACGGCATCCTGGCTCATCTTGAGGACAATCTTCGGCACAGGGAGGAACCAACGTGGCTTCGTTATCTCCATTGGCCCGACTGGTCATCGACGCCAACACCCGGCTGGAGACCGTCTCCTGGAGAAAGGTCACACTCCCGTCGGCCATCACAAAATGACAGCCCCCTGGATGATAACTGGCAAAGCTGGATGTCTGTGCATCACGGTACCACCGGTAAATCTGGGGGTTGTTCACGGCCTGATTAATACCGTTGCAGGTATGCAGTGTGTCATACACCGTATAGTGATGGCCTTCGTTGGGCCTGTTGGGGTTTGCGATCACTTCACCCACCATCAGGGTATGGCTGGTGCCGTCGACAATTTTCCCAGGCGAGACTTTCGACCGCTGAAACAGGACGCCATCTCCACCTGGCCGACCAAACCGTTTCGCGGGATTGCTCGACTTAATGCAGTACACATTATTCCAATCCGCCACCCCTGCCATATGGGTCACCGCGAGATCCTCGGGGTGATACGGCCCCTCGGTCGCATTTCCTGGGGCATTGTTACTGCAGCACTGCACAAACTCCGCCCCGCGCGGCGCGGAGGGGCAAACAAAGGTTTGGATAATGTTGCGACTCGCCCGCCAGTTTGGGTTGACCGGAAAGGTGCCTGCCCAGCAGCACATATTGCCTCCGTAGTGACGCGGATTCAAGGTAAAATCAAACTGTTCATAAATACCCTCCTCTTCAAGGTAGGGCAGTATTAACACACCCCAGCTGAAACTCAAAAGCTGGTTCGGTCCACCAGGAGGCGGCGTCCTCGGAGACGAACACGACTCCACCATCGACCAGGCGTTTTCTCCCGGGGGAAATACCTGGTGGGTAGAGGCGTAGTTGTGGCAGGCAATGCCGACCTGGTGAAAATGATTGGCGCATTCGCTCCGGCGGGCCGCTTCGCGCGCCGCCTGTACAGCTGGCAATAACAGTGCGATTAAAATGCCAATGATGGCAATCACCACCAACAACTCAACCAGGGTGAAACCGAAGGTGGTAGGCGCAGACCTGGCGACATGTGGCAGGCTGCAGGTTTTTCGTGGAAAGTAATTCTGCACGATGTTATTTCTCATTGGCCCGGGTTTGGAATTCCGGTGAAACTCCCGAGAGCGACCGACTCAAGCAGGGGTTTCTTTACCGGCCCCAGCTGGTTGCCCGCCGGACGAAACCTGGCGTAGTGCACCGCACGCCTAAGCCCTCGGGTGTTTTTTTGGCCGAGCCGCGCCTAGTTCCATTCTATTTGATCCCTGGAAAATTGTCACCACGAGAATCGTGCCTCCAGGTGCCAGGGGGGGCCGGCGGGACCAAAAAAATGCCTTCCTGGAGCAGAGTTGCTCCAGGAAGGCATCACTTGAGGTTTCAACAAAGGTCAGCTTGCCTCAACGGCGACGGTAGAAACCCAGTCCGCAGCTGCCCATCAGCACCAGCAGCACGCTGCAAGGCTCAGGAATGGCGGCAGTGACCTCAATGTAAATTTCATCGATCCAGTACCCCGTCCTTTGCCCTTCACCACCTGAGAAGACAATACCCTCAATGGTGTTGCCGCCGGTCACAGGAATCACCGAGTCGCCACCACTGGTGAGCACATCGTAGACCACCTTGTCGGTGCCGTCGGTCGTATAGTTGGCCTGAAGCTTATCAAAACTACTATTCCCAACAGTGTACTCAAACTCAAACTGCAGCCAGTTGTTTGGAAGGTTTGGTGCAGCACCGTAACTTTTGAGGAAATCACCATTTCCGTTTCTGAGGTGGGTCCAGGCTGCTGTTCCGGCACCGTTGTCAACAATCGCAGCCCAGTTGTTGTTGCTTTGCGGGCGCATGGCAATCTGGGTTGCAAGACCATTGGTGTAGGCGCCGCCATTATGATGGGCAACCAGACCAGGCCGGTATCCGGTGCCATCCCAAACTCTTGCCGCCTGCGAGGCCTTTAGGTCAGCAACACTGCTTACCAAACCCCAACTCATGACTCCCTTGTCGTAGTAGACCTGGAATTCACCCTTGACCGTATCGCCGGCGTTGGCTGCCTCGGAAAACTGAAGAATTCCGTCCAGATCCTCTTTCGGCGCATCGCTTCTGATGTAACCGACGAAGTCACCGCCGTTGTCGGTTTCTACCGCATGGCCTAATGCCGAGGGAACTCGAGGCTGGTTGACCACCCACAAACTGGCTGTTGCCATATTCGGATTGGTGTCGTCACCGGCTCCTGGCGTGTAGCCATTAGCCACCCAGGTTCCTACGCCGGCTCCTCCTGAGGGGGGGCCATTCGTATTCATGTTCATGCCGTTGCCACCACTCATGCCACTGGTGTCGCCGTTAAAATCTTTGTCGGCAACCACGGTGCCGCCGAATGCTACCGGCTGAACCAACAGCGCGATCAGCAATGCGGCCGGTAAGGACGCGGTTTTTAATAGGTTGGTAAAATTCATCTTCATTGAACCTTCTCCCATTTAACTAGAGGTGTAAAAACCTACAACGTAGTAAATTGCTAAAACAACTGATTCGCGACAAGCGATCCTGTCGTCTCCATTCCCTTTTAAACCTGATTCCTGTAGCGTCTGAACACCGGCGCCGCCAGTGTCCCTAAAACGATCATCCAACCTGCCGGCTCCGGAACAGCGGCACTGCTACCTGAGCCGGTATTTCCAAAA
>JAKVCB010000071.1 GCA_022448345.1 Pirellulales bacterium | reverse complement strand
CAGGCATCATCACTCTGTGGTTCTTGCTTACGGCCGGATCGCTGCTGTTTGTCATTGGCGATTCGCTCAACAACACGCCAACAAGCTGGGTGCAGAAGCTTGCCTGGATTCTCGTGGTTGCCTACACGGGGCCAGTCGGCCTGTTTGTCTACATGCTCGCCTGCCGAAGTCCCGGACCGGGAATGCATGACCAATACACCAAGCCAACTTGGAAACAGGGCGTTAACAGCGAGATGCATTGCCTGGCGGGCGACGCAACCGGTATTCTGCTCGCCGCAGTGATTGTGCCGGCTTTTGGTTTTCCCAACGGTGTGGACCTGGTCATCGAATATATCACCGCCTATCTGGTCGGCCTGTTTTTGTTCCAGGCGATGATGATGGTGGGCATGTACCAGGGAGACTATCTGCTCGCGGTACGCAAAACGATTTTTGCCGAAACCGTGTCAATGAACATGGTGATGCTGGGAATGATCCCCGCGATGGTCCTGTTGAATCAACTGCTGCCGGGTGCCGAGGGACCACTACAACCGAAATTTTGGTTTGTGATGAGCATGGCAACGCTGGTAGGTGGCCTTACCGCCTACCCGGTCAATTTTTTCCTGGTCAAGTATCGCCTCAAGCACGGCTGCATGACGATTGGCGAAACGGCCCCCGACCCTCACCTGGGCCACCGCTCGGCCGAGGCTGCGATGCACATGCCCGACATGCAGGCAGACGATGGAATGCCTGCACAAGCTGATGAACCCACCTCGCATCCCACCATGCCCCACCACCACATGGATATGCCTGCGGAGCACCATCCCACACCTGCGATGGACGACCCAACCATGGCAGAAGGAGAACACACCGGACATGCCATGGGGACTCTCCCGGCTGGCATGGCGGTGCTGTGGATCGTGGCCAGCTTTGCTTTAATGTTTGGCGCCGCCTGGGCTACAAGCCTGGCAGCACCAATTCGATTCACCTTCTGAGAATATTTTTTTGGTAGCACAGGAACTGGGACCCAAAAAGAGACCCAACCTGGCCTCCCGGTCGCCAGCCGACCGCTGGGAAAACCGCTTGCTGCGGTCCTTATTTTTCAGAACTTGCCTCAATCGCTGAGCAAAGAACCGACTCGTCAACGAACAACAGGTGCTCACACCGTTTCTCGCCAACCGTCTTCATATGGCGACAATCTGCGACCTGACTCACTGACGTAGTTTCCAGCCCTTCTAAACGGCGATTTGTGGAATTCGTATCGCGTTCCACCCCGCGCCTACTCCGCCTGCGGTCTCCCCTCAAGCAACTCAAGGCAATTGACCGGAAGACCGGTTTGCATGGACTGATTGGCACATGCACCAATCAGGACTGACGCCGTGGCATCGGCTTCGGAGGCAGCACGATTGAGTGGATCCGCAACCGGGTCGCATGAAAACAATTGATCGGCCATACCCGCATCGCCGCCGAAGTGGCTACCCTCTCCCTTCGGGACATCCACCTTGTAGGGATGACCAAACATCGGAAATACCTCGAGCCTCTCTTGATACTCGTCGCCCTCGGCTTCATCCGACTCATCCCCACCGTTCTCGGCAATGATATGTGAGCCATACTTCACATAAACTTCAAGCCGACCCTTGTCCCCCGTGATTGCCAGGCGAAACCCCTCCCACGAGCAATAGGTCACCAAGGAATAGTTCAGGACCGCGCCGTTGTTGTAGCGAACCATTACTGCCATCGTATCCTCAATCGTAATCCCTTCACCAAATACATTCTGGTCACGAATGTAACCCGTTTCTGCCTCGGCCTCACGATAGAGGGACCGCAGCACACTACCACGGAACCCTCGGTGATCCTTGCCATCCAGAGGCATCGAGAATGGGTCTTTTTCGGCTTTAACTTCGTCGGTGTAACGACCGTACTCATAACACTCGCCGCGAGACTCGGCGTTTGCTTTGCCGTAAAACTTCAGATCCCCCAGCGCATACACGGACTGCGGCTGACCCTCGATCCACCAATTGACCAGGTCGAAATGGTGGGTCGATTTATGCACCAAAAGGCCGCCCGACTGATCCTTTTCGCGGTGCCATCGCCGGAAATAATCGGCTCCGTGAGATGTATCGAGCACGTAGGAAAAATCGACTGCCATCGGTTTTCCAACCACACCTTCGAGGAGAAGTTCGCGAATCTTCATCGCCAACGGCCAATAACGAAGATTAAAAGTAACCCGCAGCGATCTTCCTGTACGCTGGATTGCGTCACGGATGGCCTGCACCTTTCCGACATCGACCGTCATCGGCTTTTCGGAAATCACATCACAGCCAGATTCCATTGCCCGGATGATGTATTCATGGTGCATTACATCGGTCGTGCAGACGATCACGATATCCGGACGCGTCGTCTCAATCATTTCTTCAAAGCGATCCGCCTTGAACGTAGGCACAACACCATGTTGATGCTCCTCCTGGAGGTGTCGGTTGTAGTAGTCCATCCGCACCTGGCTCCTATCGCACATCGATACCAGCCTGCAGTGTTCTCGCTGCGTATCCGCCAGGGCATCGACATACAAACGGGCCCGCCCGCCTGTCCCAACCAGGCTATATCGTTGTTTCTGGCTCATTACGGTTTGATTTACCATCCTCACGGTTGAAGGTGTTGATCGAGACACTTGAATGCGTCCGTTTGCATCGAAATATCACACTTATGCAATCCCGGATAGAACTTACACACGTAGCTCTTCCGGTCTCCGACAGAGTCGATTCCCCCTGGCATTAGAAAACTCCTCTTCTATGCACACAAAAACAGGGGATGTAGAATCGAACCCAACATACATTACCACATTCCTCGCTTCCATTCTCGGCACCCCAACCGGTTCTCTATCGTATTGAGGGGAGAAAGTGTTTCCATGAATCGCGCCGACGCCTACGCCCTGGTTTGCGAGTACACACAGAGCGGCAGCCTCCAAAAACATATGCTGGCGGTTGAGGCGGCGATGCGTGCTTACGCAAACAAATTCGGAGAAGATCCCCAAAAGTGGTCCATTGTGGGCCTGCTTCACGACTTTGACTACGAGCGGTGGCCTGACCCACCTGACCATCCGCTCAAGGGCGCAGCGATTCTCGCCGAACGTGGCTATCCCCAGGAAATCATCTACGCGATCAAATCGCACGCGGACTACTTGACAGACTGCCCAAGGATTTCGCGACTCGACAAAGCCCTTTATGCGTGCGATGAACTCTCTGGTTTTTGCACGGCTACCGCGATGGTGCGACCGTCAGGCATCCACGGCATGAAAGCAAAAAGCGTACGCAAGAAAATGAAACAAAAGAGTTTTGCCACCAACGTCAATCGTGACGACATCATGCGCGGCGCAGAGGACCTGGGAGTTGAGTTGAACGAGCACATTCAATTCGTGATTGATGCGATGACGACAATTGCTGACGAGCTTGAGCTCAATGGCGACTCAACCGACTCACCGTAAATAGTGATCCCACGAGGCAGACGACCGGTCGCTTTCGTCGGTGATCTCCAGATCGGCGACCCGGCCCGATTGCTTTTGCCGGAAACAGGAAATCAACTGCCCTTTACCTCTCCCTGGCGGCGCCAATACAAAACAAGTGGTGTTCACTACGAATCCACAACTGGCCGTTGCTGATTGCCGGAGAAGCCACACAGTGTTCACCGAGTGGATTTTCCGCGACTACCTCGAAGCTTTCGCCAGGACGCACAATTTTTGTGATACCGTTGTCGGCAAGAAAGTACACCAACCCGTTGGCATGAACCAAAGAGGCACTGTAATGCGAGCCGAGTCTTTTCTTCCACACCACCTTGCCGTCTTTGGCGTCAAAGCAGTTGGCAGTACCACGATCGTCGGCCACGAGCAAAAACCCATTCAAGACCACGGGTGAAGGCACATACGACCGGGCTAACGAGTGCCGCCAGGCAACATGGGAGTCGGTCACGTTACCCTGTCCATCAGGGCGAATCCCCATCACATGGTAATCGGGGAATCCACACGTCATAAAAAACAACGCCCCGTCGTACACCATCGACGCCACGAATTGTTCGGTGGGCCCATCAATTTCCCAATTTCGCGATCCGTCCTGGGGATTGAAACTGGCAACGCATTGACTACCTGAGAGGACCATTTGCATCTGTCCATCAATTTCGCGAAGGATCGGTGTCACGTAACTTCGTATCTTGTGGCGCCGCATGGTACGCCAGCGCTCTTTGCCCGTCTTCTTGTCGAGCGCCACCAGGTACGAATCTCCGTCGTGATCGCCGTTGATGATGACCATGTCCTGGAATAAAACCGGACAGCTACAAAATCCATGGGCACTGACAAAGTCGCCAACCCGGACAAGCCATTCCTGCTGACCCTCCATGCCATAGGCACCTACGACAATTTCCCCCGGCTTGATCATTCGCTCCGAACCGACGTTGGGCGCAATCACCTGTTTTTCGCCTGGCTCAAGAAAGGTGACGTAAACACGCTCACCATCGGTGGCTGGTGTACCGGAGGCAAAACTGTTTAACGCATGCATGACCTCCAGCCCCGCATGAAGCACCGTTTCCTGCCACAGCAGTTCACCCGAATAGCGACTAAAACAGCTCAGGATCCGTTCGCCTGACTCCGTGAGACAAGAAACCACAAACACACGGTCCTTCCACACGACCGGCGACGCGTGCCCGAGCCCCGCAACGGGCACCTTCCACGCAATATTCTCACCCGTCTCTCCATTCCAGCGTGTCGGTGCATCCCTATCGAGACTCGAGCCATCGCCGCGCGGACCCCGCCAGCCGGGCCAGTTTTCTCCGACGACTGGAGTGACAACCGCCACGACAACGAACAGAGGAAGGAATCGATTGAAGAAACGCATCAGACCCTCGACACATGGTTTAATCAGAGGCAGACACGGCAGATGCCCCATCATTGCCCCTTGCATCTTACCAAAAGATGTTGCCGCGGTCCTTTCCCAGTTCCTCTAAAGCAATGAGCTGCTTTCGAAGGCGAGCGCCCCGAAAAACACTGGTCATCCACAGGTGCAAGAATGGGGGCCAACATGGATCCGAACTACACCGGCACTGTGACACGAGGGCAAACCTAGACCGTCGGAGTAGAGCCGTCGCTTTGCAGGTAGCGTCTCCCATCCAGGGCCACGTGCTTGCTGCGGGACTTCACCAGGTCCATGTCCAATTCCACGCCAAGGCCTGGACGACTGGCCAATTCATTCACGTCGATGTACCCATCGACAACAGGCACTTTGAGCGTCTGAACCTCGTCGAACCAGGGCTGGATCGGACAATGCTCGAGGATGTTGAAGTTTTGGATGGCGGCGGCCAGATGCCCGGCAGCGGCCAGGCCAACCGGACCATACGGGTTATGCGGCGCCATGGTAATCCCGTAGACCTCAGCAAAATGAGCAATTTTAAGCATCTCGCTGATTCCCCCGGCGTGGCTGATGTCCGCCTGGCAAACATCGATCGCTTGCTGCTCAAACCAGGGGCGACAGTCCCAACGGGTCAGAAGCCGTTCACCAACGGCAATGGGTACATCAGGAAAATCACGTTTGAGCCTCAGGGTCGGCTCAACGGTGTCCATGTCGGTTGGTTCTTCCACGAAGTGCATGTTCAGCGGCCGTAGACCTTCTATCAGCCGGTGGGCCGACAGCGGATCGAACAGGCCACCCACATCGATCATCAGTGCCACATCGGGCCCGAGGATCTGGCGAGCTTTAGTAAGGGTTTCGATGGCCACTTCTACCTGTTTGGCTGCATCATACGGTTGGGTCGGCACACCGGGTCCAACCTTGAAGGCATCGAACCCCATCTCCGACACGCAACCGGCCGCCTCTTCCAGGGAAACACCGTGAAACTCCGGTCCATAGCGGATGTAGCAGCGGACCCGCTCCCGCACTTTACCGCCGAGGAGCTTAAAGACGGGTTGCCCAGCGGCCTTACCGGCAATGTCCCACAAAGCCTGGTCCACTCCGCTCATCGCACTGGTATGCACCACCCCTTGGCGCCACCAGAAATCACGATAGCCAAGTTGCCAAATACGCTCGACATCCGTGGGGTCCATACCAAGCAGCCGCGGCTTGAGTTCCGATTCGATCTGGGCCTTGACGGCTACTTCGTGGTATTCGGTGGTCGCCTCACCGATCCCCGTAATGCCTTCGTCGGTTTGGATCTCAACGAAAATCCAGTTTCGCCGCACCCCGGTACCGTCGGGACGGGGAATGTTCATGATGTGGCATTGGATGTCTGTAATCTTCATCAGGTTTACTCCTGGTTGCTGGGCGGTTTCAGCATGGTGCGCCAGTCGTATCTGGCCTGCCAGCCGAGCATTTCGCGAATCTTGCCGGTCGAAAACAGGGTCCCATCGGAAGCTTTGGATTCACGAATCGGCGTCGTGCGATAGCCATATTTGTCCAACAGGATGTTTGCCGCGACATCCTGATGAACATTGGCGGCCGCCAGGTTAAACACCTCTGCCCCCTGATGATCCGATTCGAGCCACGCCTGGCAAGCGGTCGCGACATCCCGGGCATCGATATAGGACCACAGGCAATCACCACCAAGGCCCTCGTCGTCGACAATCCGTTTTAGTTTTGCCCGACCCGAGGGCGTGTTGTAAATGATCCGCGAGAGCCGGAAACCGGCAATGGACATCCCGTACCAGCGGGCATAATCGAGCGCCAGACGCTCCAGCAGCAATTTGGAGCTGCCATAAATGCCTGGCGGGCAAAGCGGGCTCTCTTCCGTGACCGGAAGTTGGGGTTGCTTTTCCATATCGCCATAGACTTCGATGCTTGACGCCCAGGCAATCCGTTTGATGCCGACGTTTCGGGCCGCTTGAAAGACGTTAAACCCGGCTACAGCAAGCATACTAAAGGCCTCGGTTGTGCCCATGTTACAGTCGGCAGGCGGGCTCCCGAAGTGGATCACCCCATCGGCGCCGGCCAGCGCGTCATTCACACCTGTCGCGTCACGCAAATCGAGCTGAATGTAATCAGACTCGCCATAAGGCTCAGGGGCCAGACGATCGACTCCGATCACTTCGTATCCTGCTTTGCCCAGAACGCTCACGATGCTTCGGCCCGTCCCCCCCTTGGACCCGGTAACGACAATTCGTTTCATGACTAACTCTTTCTCAGAAAGCTGCAATCTCTTTCAGGAGAGGGGAAAGACGACTTTTGCCTTTGTGTCTCAGCCAATCTCCGGATGATTCAATCGCAAACCTTGTACGCCAGTGTTATCAAATCGATGCACCACCAGGTTGTCGAGCGATGCGGCTAGCATAATAGTGCGGTCGGGGCCGGCAAAGGCCACATCGGTCGGTCCGCGCAGGGCTTCTCCTTGCCAGTCCTCGCAGAACAATTCCAGTCGCCGGGCTGTCAGGTCAAAGCAATAAATGGCGTCAGGCCGGTGACAGGCAATCCACAAACGCCCTTCGGTGTCAAACGCGATTCCATCAGGAATGTGTCGCGGCATGTGCACGACCCGTTCGAACTTACCAGCCGACCCATCGTCATTGATTGCGATACGAGCGATCGCGTTGCCAAATGTCTCTACAAAGTAAAGGTGCGTTTCATCGGCGTCCAAGGCGATTGCGTTGGGGGTATCGACAGGCTCGGAATACCACTGCTTGGCCTCTCCACCGCCGGGCGTAATTTTGTGGATCGCCCCGTTAATTTCGCCCGACCAGTCGCCACTTTCAGATAAATACATGTTCCCTTGCTTGTCGAAGGCCGGATAATTGGCACACTCAAACGGCCGTCCACCCGGGCCCGTCGCGTAACTGCTTACCTCTCCGGCGGGCGTAATCTTCAGCACGTCCCCACCCCCGGCGTGGGCGGCATACAGGTTACCGTCGGCATCGACCACCTGCCCAAGGCAACGGGCTTTGGTGGAGGCGAACTGCTCGGCAGCATTCGCTTTGAGATCAAGCCGGTAGACCTGGCAACCGGTACCGGTGGTGTATGCTTCGCCGTTGGGACCGACACCAATTGATTCGGGATGATCCACATCACAAATGTGAACGATCTTGTGTTTGTCGAACTGCTGAAACACCTTCTTGTCCCCTTCTTAGCTTTGGATTTCTGCTGGGAGACGTCCTCCCTGTCCGACCCAATTTCTGAACGCGAGCCCGATACGGATGCAGCTACTGAAAAGGGCAGCAGTCAGGCGGCCACAGGTAACAGGGAGGTTGTTCTTCAGAGAACCGCAACCCGGGTAGCGCAAATTGTAGGGCATATCACGATGCAATGTATACCCTACGACTTCACCACAACTCACCGAGGGGTTCGGCGCCCCGACGAAACGTGGCGGCGCCCGTATTTTCATCGAACTCACTTCTCAAATCGACTGAGTCGAAGAAAATCAATCGGAAGATCCGTCGTGCCAACGGTAGCGAGATCCGCCAGTGCTTCCCCGACCACGCTCGAAAATTTGAACCCGTGGCCGCTGAATCCGCAGGCCAACCAGACACGATTCTTTTGCGGGTGCCGATCGATGATGAAATGCGAGTCTGGGCTGTTCGAATAGAGACACACGCTGGCCGAGACCAGCGGACCGACGGCATTCGGAATATGTTCCCGAAGGACCGACCGCAGTTGCTCGATCTCTTGCGGCTGTACCTGGCGATTGACATGATCGGCGTCGGTGACCGTTGCCGGCTTGTGCAAAGCAATTTTGAAGCCTGGCTGCCCCGACAGCAACGGAAATCCATAATGGCCGTACCCGCTCTCGGTTTCCAGATACCACGCCGGAAACGTGCCCAGGGCAAACGGCTCGATGCGGCGTGGCGAAAACCAGGCCAGCACTTGCCGGGTTACCGCCAACTGAACACCACAATCGACAAGCAGCTTTCCACTCCATGCGCCACCGGTGAACACCACCCGATCTGCCTGGTAGGTATTGCTTGGGGTCCGTACGGTCACGCCCTGACTGCCCGACTCCCAATCTCCTACCGGTTCATGACCGCGAATCTCGGCGCCGTACTGCATCGCCTGCGCGGCAAAGGTAGCGACCACTTTTTCGGGCAATAACACACCGGCGCGATCTTCGAAAAACCCCTGCTGGCTTGTGGGCAGACGAAACTGTGGAAATTTCTGCTGCAGTTCGGCATGGGTCAGAATCTGGTACGGCAGGCCATGTTGCTTGGACGCTGCCACGGCACCGGCAATCAGTTCGCTTTGTTGATCCCCCAGGTAGAGCCCACCTGTGAGATGAAGCAGTTTTTCCCCCGACTGGTCTTCCAACTCACCCCACAATTCATAGGCTCGCTCCAGCAGTGGCACGTAGTCAGGGTGTTCGAAGTAGGCAGTGCGAATCATCCGCGTATGGCCGTGATGAGCGCCCAAAGCATGTGGAATCCCAAATTGCTCCAGCCCGAGTACGCGCACTCCCCGCCGGGCCAGGTAACAGCAAGTGGCCGCCCCCATGGAGCCAACGCCCACGACAATCACATCAAATCTCCGCTGCACCTGCGACCTTTCTTGCTGGCCAGTTACCATTGAAACAAACGCCCATAAAGATACAGGCCTGCCCTAAAACCTCTGGCGGTGAACAACAAAATCGCCAACCCGCACCGTTTTGCAGACTATTGAGAAACTCCACGCCTTCTGATACTTTTTTTACTGCCACCCTTCAATGTACCGGCTGCCCGACAGCAACGAAACAGAGAATGCGTGGGCCCAAAAAAACGACGGGAGAATCAAAAGCGCCCATTTTTCACCCTGAAGACGGACGCCGCAGTGCCCATGAACAGCCAGCCAAAGGCTCCTGCGTCAACGACAAACGGGTTTCACTTACCCGCCGCCCGCGTTTCTACCGGGCTTCAGCAGACCTCGTCTTCAAAATTGCATACAAGCCAACAATGAAGGACTCCTTCTCACAATGCCCGACGACAAAAGCAAAATCACTGGCGCAGTCCCCGTCATTCCCACTCCCTTCCGAGAAGATGAAAGCGTGGATTGGGGCGCATTGGCAGCGTGTGTAGATTTTGCCGCCTGCGTGGGTGTATCGGCGGTCTGCTTGCCTGCCTATGCCAGCGAGTTCTATAAATTAAGCGAGTCGGAGCGGGAACAAGTCATCGACACAGCCGTTGCCGCCGCAGCAGGTCGCCTGCTGGTAATTGCACAATCGAACCATCCAGGCGCCATCCATGCGGCTGAAATTGCCCGCAGCAACGAAGCGCGTGGTGCTGACTTGATCTCCTTTGCAATGCCCCGGACCTTCCCGCTTCCTGAAGCCGACCTACTGTCGTACTGCCACACCGTATGTTCATCTGTCAGTTTGCCGATGCTCATCCAGGATTTCAATCCCGGTGGAGCGACCATTGGTGGTGATTTCTGTCGCCGCCTGGCCGACAGTTGCCCAAACTTCCGGTACACCAAGCTCGAGGAGCCGCTCATGGCAACTAAAGTTGCGGAAGTGCGGGAAGCAACTTCCGACCAGATAGGTGTGCTGGAGGGCTGGGGCGGCATGTACCTGTTGGAACTGATTGAACCGGGCATCTGTGGCTTCATGCCTGGCCTGGCCATGGTGGACCTGTTTCAGTCTGTCTGGCAAATGGCCCGTTCCGGTGCGCTAACCGATGCGCAGGACCTGTACGAAAAACTCTTGCCACAAATCGTCTACTCACTGCAGAGCATGGAACTGTTCCTGTGGATGGAGAAGGACCTATTGGTACGTCGTGGTGTGATGGATGCATCGAGCGCCCACGTTCGTTCTGCCCGCTGGACGCCGGATGAACCGTCCTGGCGTTACGCACAAAGTCTGAACGAGCGCGTGGCTGTCCTCGCCCAAAACCTCCGTAAGGCCTGAAGGTCGAATCCTTGAAGGACACGGCAATCGACCGGATTCCCCAGACACTTTCTCTATTAGGCGGCTAACACGATGGATTCCCCACCCAGTTTCTGGTTTCGACTCAAAGTCCTGCTGGGCCTTCTCTGCGGACTGCGCCAACATGATTTTCGCGCGGCCAGAACGTATGCAAACATGCACTTCCAAGAGCACTCCTCGCCGGTGAAATTCGCCAAACTTCTCGCCTGGGCATTGCGGCAAATGTGGTGCGAGATACCCGAGACGATCCAGTCCTCTCGGTTCGAGAAACCCATTTCGAGGGTTCCTATCTGGCTGGCAGAGGGCAACCCTTTGGCAAACCACCCGTGGCACGATAATCCCCGGACCCAACTTCCCGAGACCGCGCACACCGTGGTGATTGGTGCGGGCCTGGCGGGCTCGGCGTTAGCTTATCATTGGGGCAAAAAGGCCAATAAGGACCAAACGATGGTACTGCTCGACATGGGCGACGCTGCCAGCGGATCTGGCGGCCGCAACGAGGGGCTCATCGTTGTCGGCAGGTATTACCACATGGTCTACACGCTCGTCCTGCCCCAACTGCGGTCTGCCCGCCCTGAATTGAGCGATTCGGACGTAGACAAGCTGGCCCACCAGTTTGCCTCAATCTATTGCAAGTCATGCTACCGCAACGCGAAGATGGTCCACGACACGATCATCCAGGAGGGTTTTGAATGCGACTACGTTCGCGAAGGGTGGGTGCAGGTCCACGACGAGGACGAGCAGACAAAACTTGACGATTCGGTTCGCATGGCGATCGACACCGGCTTTACCGACTGGTGCAAAATTACGCCTGACGAGGTGGAGCGGATTAGCGGAATGAAAGTGCGTCACAACGCCGGATTTTCCCTGGCTGCCGCGTCATTCCACCCGGCAAAGTGGTGCTGGTCTCTGCTGAAATATGGGATCAACTCAGGCAAAATGCTTTTTTACTCACGCACCAAGGTCACCCGTGTCGAAGATGTCGGCGATGCGTACCTCGTACACACTGCGCGTAACACTATTCGGGCTAAACATGTGGTGAATGCCACAGAATCGTACACACCCCTTTTGCACAAACAGTTCCACAACATCATCCAACCTACCCAAACCCAGGCGGCGCATTCAAAAGGTGCACCCGCGCCCATGAAATCCTCCGTAGGCATCAGCAACAGCCGCGCTTTTTTTACCCGGCACGATGATCACGTGATTTTTGGAACCGATGCCACTCGAGTTCCTGAACGGCAGGCCGGCCGCAATCAACCCTCTCGTTTTTTGACCAAGTTTGCGGTGAGCGAAATGGTCCGATCGATGGGAACTGGGGACTATCGCATTACCAACGAATGGTCGGGCACGGTAACTTACACCCCGGATCAATACCCGATCATCGGCACCTTTGACGGAAAACGTCAATATATCCTGGGTGGAATGGCCGGTTCCGGCACGGCGGTCTCTTTCAATGGGGCCCGCTGTGTGGTCAACCGTATCCTGGACATTACCAGCGAGGAGGACGACTATCCCGAACCGTACTTTAGTGCCATGCGTTTTCTCGATCCAAGCAACCATACGTGGCCTGAAATCGAAGGTTGAATCCCGATGCGACTTGACATTTTTCGCCTGACGCGCGAGTCCCTGCAGCCAGCCTGAGCCATCGTTGACCAACGACGGCGCAGACCAACCCGGGCCGAAAACATCGCTGGCGTGCATTCCATCAAGACACGTGGCCCGGAGATCGATGTTGCGCCGCTTACTTCAGGGCAACAATATAAGCAATCCAACTTGGATGACTGGGAGCCTTTTCCGCAGCGCTCCACACACCGGTATCTTCGCCGTCTTCGTCTTCCTCTTCCCAATAGACGAGGCTTCTTGTGAACCCAGCCTCCCGGAGGAGTTCGCGTACTTCGGGAATCGTCCAAAAACGCCAATGGTACTCAAAGGCCCGCTTTAACTTGCTCTGATCGTTGAATTTAAAGGTAATGTAAAAACTTGCCTCCGACGTCACTGGATTAAAACTGGCCTGTTCCCAGTGGTAGCGAAAGCCTTTCTTCCCTTTACGGATACGTCGTTTATCAGTGACGCCTTCCTTGTAGCAATCCCCGCCGCCCATCATATCCATCACCATCATCCCCTGCTCATTCAAGTTTGCACGGGCAATGCGAAAGTATTCGACCAGTTCCTGGCGCGTCTTGAAAATCCAAAAGGAAAAATTCTGGGCTGAGAGGATGTCGACCTGGGGACGGTTTTGTACGCGAACATCCTGCTCGAGTAGCCGAATTCGACCAGCCTGCTCGTTCGTGCACCTGGTGAGATTATGCTCCCTGCCCCACTGAAGCGTTTCAGAGCAAAGATCGACTCCCACGGCTGTGCGTTTAGGGTGGGACTCAACCCAGTTACAGCAGATGGAAAACGTTCCACAAAAATCTTCGCGAAGAGAATAGGGAGTTCGACGAAACAACTTTCGATAAACCTGGTCGAAGAATTCAACCTCGTGTTCCGGTTCCTGAACCGACTGCTGGTAACATCGGAACTTGTCGGCACGTTCGGCGAGGGTTCCCTTACCTGTTTTTCTTGATACCGACTTGGCTGCGGCAGCCTTCTTTGGCTGCTTGCTGTTTGCTCTGCTCATGATGCTCTCACAGGAAGTCTCAGGCTGAGTGATAGCGAGACTCGTCATTCTCCAAAGATACGCAAATTTATCCGTTACTTTCAGCGGTGCGCCGCTTGCGGGCGGCGATAAAGGAATTCACGCACAGGATTACAAACAGGCCACAAAGAAGAGCCATCAACCATACAAAAGTCATACTGCGATAATTCGGACTCGAATCCGCTGACACCATTTTCACCAGCCCCATCGCCCCCCGTCCTGCCCCGGCCAGAAAACCAAGCAGGCCAATCACAACCGCAAAATGCATGGCGTGCTTGCGAAGACCTTCGTTCATGGCAACCAACCCACACAGCAGCAGAATCACGCCAACAAAAGCAGGAATTAAAGCCGTCGGCGATCGCTTTGGAGTCGCGTTTTCAGCAGCGTCCGATGCGGCTTGCTCCTTTTCAGGTGTGGCTGCAGTTGGTGAGGACATACCGAAATATCCGACAAGTCCCAAGAGAATCAACAAAAGGGCAAAAATGATCGTAGTTTTGGCCATGGCTCATCACGGTTTAAAGAACAAGGGGGAATCAAAGGTCTGTCTGAAAAGGCAAGGGGCGACTGGCAGGAACCGATGGGTAGGGTCTCTTGTTTCTATTTACCGGTGCGATGCCCAGATCGGTGCCCAAGCCGGATCGCCCCCTAGACTAACCGGAGAGCCAGTTCGAGGGAAGGCTCTCTTCGAGCAGAAACACCGCCCGCCCTCGAAGACCCAGCGACTGCTACGGCGGCCTTACGCCGAGAAAACCTCGCGACCCACGGCTCCTACGGGCACAAATTGCCCCCAGGCCAGCCAACTCGCCAAAGCGTGCGACTTCGACGAAAACAAACCCTAATACCCCAAGGCAACACCATCTTTGCGGGACTCTGTCGCCCCGTAGTAGACGTCGTTGGCCCGGTCATACCAGATTGCCTGATAGCCACCAAAACTATCGTATCCCGAGGTGATGGAGTGGCCCCTGCCCTGAAGTTCTCTGGCGACCTCTGGGGAAATGCCTGGTTCCAGCAAGACTTCACCACCTGCACTGTCGGCTATTTTCCCCGTAGGAGTCGACGAACCTGCGTGACGCACCCTGGGGGCATCTCCTGCCTCCTGCAACCCCATCTGGAACTCAAATAGATTGAGCAAAATCTGAACATGCCCTTGGGGCTGCATGTCGCCTCCCATCAGCCCGAAGCTGAGCAGTGGCTGACCACCCCGGGTGACAAACGCCGGAATAATGGTGTGAAATGGCCTTTTGCCTGGCGCGTAGGTGTTTGCCTGATGGGGGCTAAGATCAAAAAGTTCACCTCGGTTTTGCAGGCAAAAGCCAAGGCCTGGCGGACAGAGCCCCGATCCGAAACCCCAGTAGTTGCTTTGAATCAGCGAAACAAAATTGCGATCTTTATCTGCGGTGGTCAAGTAGACCGTATCTCCCCGACCAAGTGCTGGGTTTCCTGCGTCAACCGATTTTCCGGCAACCGATGGCTGAATTAACCCGCAGCGCTGATCGGCATATTCGTCCGAAAGAAGCTCGTCGATGGGGGCGTCATAGAAGTCGGGATCGGCGTAAAACCTCGCCCGGTCTTCGAAGGCAAGTTTTTTGGCTTCGACCAGAAGGTGAATGTGGTCGGCACTTCCAAAGCCTGCACTACGGAGGTCAAACCGCTTGAGCATTTGCAGCATCTGGAGTACGGCGATGCCCTGACCGTTGGGAGGCAGCTCCCAAACCGTGGACCCGCGATATTCCACTCCGCACGGCTTCACCCATTCGGAACGGTGGCTGGCAAGATCTTCATACTGCAGGAAACCGCCCACCTGTGGCATAAACTCGTCGATCTTGCGCGCCACGGGCCCTCGATAGAATACATCCGCCCCCCCCTTTGCGATTTGCTGCAAGGTACTTGCGAGGGCCGGGTTGCGAAACAATTCTCCGTGCCGGGGGGGGGTGCCGTTGGGGAGGAAGGTTTCACGGAACCCCGCGTATTTACTGAGTTCTTCGGCACCGCCTGCCCACGCCGAGGCAATCACCTCGGTAACAGGAAAGCCTTGTTGACCGTAGTGAATCGCGGGTTCCAAAATTTGCTCGAACCCAAGCGTTCCAAACCGCGCATGCAACTCGAACCAGCCGTCAATACAACCGGGAACGGTCACCGCCAGCGGGCCCAGGTTTGGAATATACTTCAGCCCCTGCCGGGAAAACTCCTCCAGGGCCAGGCTTTTGGGACTCCGTCCACTTGCGTTTAATCCGTATAGTTGTTGCGTCTTTGCATCCCATACGATCGCAAAAAGATCTCCTCCAATTCCACAGCTGCTCGGCTCAGTGAGGCACAGCATGGCATTGGCAGCAATCGCGGCATCGACTGCATTGCCACCCGCCTTGAGTGTTTCCAGCGCAACCAGGGTTGCCTGCGGTTGACTCGTGGCAGCCATTCCATGTTTGGCTACGGCTGGAGAACGTCTTGGAAAAGAGCGCTCGGCAAGTCGATGTGAGGCAGCATTGGCTGCCACCGGGAGGCCCACATCAGGCGGTCGCTGGTCAGGGCTCATACGTTCACGCTCTCCTTGTAAAAAATCAATCCCGATTAGAGGCCAAGGGACCTTCACTGGTTCTCGACAACTGGTAGTCCAAATGCCTTTAGCACGCAGGCGGCAACCTCGGTATCCGCGAGTTGCGACTTACCAAGGATCCCTGGTTTCGATGCCAGCACAACTCCCTGCTGTGCGAGATCGGTTACGGGAGCACCGTGCGAACCACAAACAAGACTTGCATCAAGCGGAATCCCCTTCGTGCCTGGATCAAAAAAGAGCTCGACAGGATCATATCCCGGTTTACGGTGAATATCGACTGTGCGGGCAAACGAAGGGGCGCAGCTCTCTTGCTGCCACCAGTAGTAGGCTTGCCAGCTATTGGGCTCAGAAACCAAGACCACTTCGCCCGTACGCGGATGGTCTAATCCGAATCGCTTGAAGTCTTTAGCCGCCAATACCCTGGCAATTCCTGGCACATGGGTAAAACAATCCATGACCTGCTTGATCGTTTGCGGGTCCGCATTCTGCACAAACACGTGTGAGAACTGGTGGTCGGCCAATGCCCAGGCACGAGAATTCCTCAGATCAAGATACTCACCGTCCTCCTGCTGACACACCTCCAGTAAGCCGGCTTCTCTTAAAAGGCGATTTGGAAAGGTGACATGATCGACCGGCACCACGGCATATTCACTGGCGACTAACCACAGCAAAGAGTCTTCGCGAGCCATTTGCGACAGGCCCTGGGCAAGTTTGCGGATTTCGTTGTCCAGCTCGACCAGGGAGTCAGAGAAGGCGCTCGTGTCAGGTCCCTGCTTTTGTCCTACGTAGTCAAGGTGCGGCAAGTAGATGTACAGAAAATCAGGATGGAACTCGTCAGCAGCACGGATCGCGGAGTCGACGATCCAGGAAGTCGACTGAATATTTGCAACGGGCCCCCAAAAGTGATGTAGCGGGAAATGACCCAGCTCATCCACAAGTTCCTGGTAAAGGGTTTCGGGCTGCGTATGACACCAAAGAGATTCCGTCCCATCCTCGTTATGAATCGGCGCCGGGGCACACATGTAGTCTGCCCCACAACCCTTGCTGTGCAGCGGAAACCAGACCGCAGATTTGAGCGAAGGATCCCATTGTCGCAACCGATCCCAGATTTGCGGGCGATCGATACAGTCGTTCCAGGCAGTCCACATTTCAACCCGGTTCGTGTCGCGCCAATAGAACCCATTCGCAACAACACCATGTTCGCTAGGCAAGGCCCCACAGGTCATATTCGCCTGCACTGGACAGGTGACCGCAGGAAAACTTGGGACCAGCCGCGCCTCCTCCCCTGCACGGACCAGTTCAGTCAGCGCGGGCATTGAGGCCAGATCCCGTTGACGAAGTCCCGGAACAGAAAGCAAAACGACGGCTGGCTTCATGGTGGGGTATGTCGCTTCAAAGAGCGACCAGGTAAGGGGACTCGCGGAAAGTGACCAGAGTAACCGATGGCTGAAGCAACTCCCAGACCTGCTTTATAGCCTTAGGTCCATCGTGGTCACGAGCCCCTTGGGGGCAAAGAAAAAAAAGCGGGACCATCAGCATTCGCAAGTATTGCAACGGGGCTCTGTAAACACCTGGAACACGGCTCCCCTGGGACTGGCTTGCTAACTCTATTGTGCAGTCTAGCGGGAGGGGCCGACAATGCCTTATGTAGAATCAATCCAGAGCCCCAAAAGTAACGTTGGTGCCAACAGCAACAGCACCGCACATCCCCAAAAGGGACCACACACACCCAGGCAAATTCCCGCATCGATCATGATCAACGAAACGATTCCGCTTTTGACAGCTGCCTGCACGCGACGTGGTGATGGGTCAAGGATTGCCAGCACAAATCGCCGTGCGATGATCAATGCCAAGATCGGCCAGTAGACATACCACCCGCTCATCCAGTGGGGTACACGGCGGGACAAGCCAGGATCCCAAATGGGGAGTGCCGCAATCAACGCAAGCCCGACCATGACAAGCGCCAATCCGCGTACCAACTGCCAACGAAAACTTTGCTTTGCCTCAGTTCGAGCAAACCTCGTGAGTCCAGCGGCATAAACTCCGATACCGACAGCTACCATCCAGCGCCCATTGGGCGAAAGAATGTTGCCGGGAACCTCCAACGCCAGACTCATTCCCAAAAGAACATTGAACATGCGGCACAGGCCCATCAAAAGGGGGCCCAGGGGGGTTGCCTTAAGTCGTCCGTCATAAAGCACGATTGCCAGCGCTAAGGACCCGCCAATCCATCCTGGCCACATCGACCCACTCAAGAAACTAACAATCCCACTGCAAAGGACTCCAGTCACCAGCAACCCCCACCCCACGACTCGTGCATCCGCAATCGAAACGACCCCTGAGGGAATGGGCCGCGCGGGCCTCTCTTCGGTGTCCACGGCAACGTCGAACAGATCGTTGAGAACCATTCCCGCCAAA